>JBDNIB010000762.1:0-3092 GCA_041688535.1 Prosthecobacter sp. | reverse complement strand
CCCCGCGGCAGCTGGCACGCGTGGCGAAGTTCACGCAGTCGAAATAGCGCGCGGTTTGCAGCGCGGCGGCGTCCGGCTTGCCCTCCGCATCCAGGGGCACAAGCTTGGGCCAGCCACTGATGCGGTTGGCCTGGCTGCCGGTGTGATCACAGCCCGCCGGCACCCCTGCGCAGATGAAGGTCACGCGCGGATCGAGCCCTGCCACCGCGAGCGCCTGAAACCCGCCCTGGCTGCTCCCATAGACGATCAGCGTCTTCCCGTCCCACTCCGGCTGCGCGGTGAGGAAATCGATGGCGCGAACTAGCCGCAGGAACATGCCTTTGAAGTAGCACTTGTCCCGGTCCTGGTTGCCCTCGCTGCGGTAGTTCTTCAGTTCGCCAGCCGCCAGGGCGGCGTAGAACTCCTTGGGCTTCCCGTTCGGCAAACCGTGCGCGTTGATGTCGAGTGCGAGCATGCCGCCCTCGTTCAAGGCCCAGGCGGTGTTGCCGAGGCTGGAGCTGCCCACGCCTGCGCCATGCACATGCAGGATCGCGGGCAGGGATTTCGGCTGCGCCTGCTGCGGTCTGCCGAAGTAACCGGACACGGGCTGGCCGAGGGAGGTGATCTGCACATCGAAGGCGCTCACGCCCTTCACCGCGCCCGGCACCGGTGTGAGGCTGGGCGTCATGGGCACCTGCGCCAGTGCGGCCTTCTGCGCGGCCCAGAAGGCGTCGAAGTCATCCGGCACGGGCATGCTGGGCTGCAATGCCAGCGGATCGTAGCCGGCGGCGGCCATGGCGGACGCCTTGCCACTGGTGGCGCGCAGCAGTAGGAAGCCGGGCTCAATGAGCTTGCCGACGAGGATGGCCCGGCCGTCCTGCACGTTCACGGTTTGCGGCGGCTGCGACTGCACGCCGTCTTTGGACAGCACGCAGATGACCTTCCCTGCCGCCAGCGGCTTGCCATCCTGCGTGGCCTCGATGGTGAAGGTGGCGGTCTCGCCCACCTGGTAGAGTGCGTCGGGGTGGTCGGTGGTGGCCTTCAGCAGGACGACGGGGGCCGCCGTTTGCGCGTGAAGGCTGCCAATGGCAAGCAGGAGACAGGTGAGCAGCGATTTCATGACGGGGTGATGCTGGGGCAAGGCGGACTTTGAAGCAACGATCAAGTGCGGTGGACAGACGACACGCGAATGGAAGAGGCATTTTTGTCCCTTGTGCAGACGCGTCTCCCCGCCAAGCCTGCGGGGATGTTGTTTGCTTATTATCTGCACGATCTCAGTCCCCATCTCATCCGCTTCACGGAGAGCATCGCGGTGCATTGGTACGGCCTGGCCTATGTGCTGGGGTTCTACCTGACGTACCAAGTGATGTTCTTTTTCTCCAAGCGGGGGCTGTCGGAGATCAAGCCGGAGGCGGTGGCGGATTTCATCACGCTGGTGGCGCTGTTCGGCCTCGTGCTGGGCGGGCGGCTGGGCTACATGCTGCTGTATCAATTTGACGAGTTCATCCACGCGCCGTGGATCTTTTTCATGCTGCACCAGGGCGGCATGGCCAGCCACGGCGGCATCGCCGGGGTGACGCTGTTCTGCGGCTGGTATGCGTGGAAGCACAAGATTTCCTGGGCCGGGATCGGCGACTCTATCGTCTGCGGGGCGCCGCTGGGCGTGTTCCTGGGCCGGATCGCGAATTTCATCAATGGGGAGCTGTTTGGCCGCGTGACGACGGTGCCGTGGGCGGTGAAGTTCCCGACGGAGCTCACGCATGAGGATTTTTACCGCCAAGGCGGACAGCCGGGGCTGATCCCGGAGGGCCTGCAGCACAGCCCCGAGGTCATCCAATTCTTTGAGCAGCATCGCGGCGGACGCGCGGAGTTGGAGGCGATTCTGCATCCGCGCCATCCCTCGCAGCTTTATGAAGCGCTGGGAGAGGGGCTGCTGCTGAGCGCGGTACTGATCTTCCTGCGGCTGCGCTTCCCCCGCCTGCGCCAGGGCATCATCACCGGGCTGTTTTTCATCCTCTACGCTATCGCCCGCATCGGTTTGGAGTATGTGCGGCAGCCGGATAGCGGCTCGACGCTGATTATGGGGCTAACGAAGGGGCAGTTCTTCTCCACGTTCATGTTCATCATCGGCGGCTTGTTCATCGGCTACGCGCTGAAGTGGGGCAAAAGCCCACCGGGGGCTGCGCAGGGCTGATTTCCACCCTTTCCGCACACAAAAGGCGCACGCGGCGGCGTTAGGCAGGTTGAACACCTGCCTGCACGCATGGAAGCCGCCTTTGACTGGAAACGAACCTTTGAGCAAGTTGCCCCGCAACTGGTGCTGTATGCGCGGCAGATCGTGCCGACGCTGCCGGATGCGGAGGATGTGGTGCAACTGGCCTTTGTGCGCTGGTGGCGGCGCTTCCCCGAGGGTGACAGCGCGCACATTCCCCTGCTCTACGCCGCTGTGCGTACCATCGCGCTGGACCAGCGCCGCTCAGACCAGCGCCGGGTGAACCGGGAGGCGAAGTCCGACATCGCCGTCGCCGGTGAACACGCGCCCGCCTTTGACCCGCTGCCGGGGCAGGCGGAACTCAGCGACATCGTCCAACAGGCGCTGCGGGAGCTGCCGGAAGCGCAGCGCGAGGTGGTGACGCTGAAGCTCTGGGGCGGCCTGACTTTCAACGCGATTGCCGCGATGACCGGCGACTCGATCAATACGGTGGCCGGACGCTACCGCTATGCCTTGCAGGCGCTGCACCTCAAGCTGGCTCCGCTGAAAACGGAGTTGCTGGGAGACTCGCCTGCGCTCCATCCCCTGCCCTTCTCCACCCCCACGGAGGCCCTGCCATGAACCACGATCCGAATGACTCCCAACTCGAACACTTGCTGCGCAGCCTGGCCCCGGCTGGCGTCTCCGCCGCCCTCACGCAGCGTGTCGATGCCGAACTACAGCTCGATCTGGACTGGCTCGGCACGAGCCACCGCCAACGCCGCACGATGCGCTGGCTCACCGCCGCAAGCTGGGCCGCCCTGGGCGCTGCCGCCGCAGTGGCGGTGATGACTTTCCTGCCTGCGCCCCCCGCGCCCGCGACCATGGCGGCGGCCCCCGCCGTGGTGCCCGGCTCCACCAT
>JBDNIB010000761.1:0-2361 GCA_041688535.1 Prosthecobacter sp. | reverse complement strand
GGGCACCTGCGCTTCGAGCGCCTTAGCACCGTTTTGCGTCACGCCAGTCTGCCAGACGAAGAGTTTCTTCAAAGCTTTGGCGGAAGTGAGTTTGGCGATGCCGCCGTCCGTCGTTTTGGTACCGTAGAGATTGAGATATTCGAGATTCGACAGCGCGCCGAGCTTCGCAATGCCGGCATCACTGATCTTGGTGTTTTCGAGGGGGAGACGCTCAAGATTGGTCATTTTCGCCAACGTATCGAAACCTGCATCGGTGATCTGGCTGCGGGCGAGATCCACCCAGACGACGTGCTGCGCGATGGGAGCGAGCAGGGCGAGGTCTTTATCGCCAAATTTGTCGGCGGCATTGATCACGCCGAGACGGAGCTGCTCGGTGTCCTGCGCCAGCGGCATCAGCGAGGCGTTCATGGCCTGCATTTGCTTGCTGATGTCAGCGACTTGTTTTTTCTCGGCATCCGAGAGCGCAGCTGGCTTGGGTTTGGCGACTTTGGCAGGAGCGGCGGCTTTCGGCAAACCTTTGGCCAGCAGGACGGCGAGAGCGCCTTCGACATCCGCAGGAGCCTTGAGGGATGCGACGGTGGCGGTTCCGGAGGCTCCGGTTTCGATCCACCATTTCAAAACGGCGAGTTCTTCCTTCGTGAGCTGCGGCTCGTCGCTCGGCGGCATGTGATCGTCGTCGTCGGCAGGCAGATTCGCCCGCACGAGCATGAGGCTATCCTTGATGTTCTTCGCGATGACGGTGGTGGCACCGTCGCCGCCGCCTTTCATGATCGAGGCGTAATCGTGGAGCTGGAGCTTGCCCTTCTTTTTCTCCGTGCCGTGGCAGGCGGTGCATTTCGCGGCCATGATGGAGGCCACGAGGTCTTTATATAAGACTGCCTTGGCAGCGATGGCTGGGTCCAGCTTGGCACCGGCGGCGGCAGGTGCTGCTGCTGGAGCCGCTGGTGTTGCGGCAGGTTTAGCAACCGCAGGTGCGGCAGCGACCACGGCGACGGGTTTGGCATCGTCCTCGGCAGTCCAGCCGGTGTTGATGTGCGCACCGGGCAGCTTCGCTTTCAATGCGGCCACACCAGCCTTGGTCACGCCGCTTTGCCACAGGTAAATGGCCTTCAGTTTGCCGAGTCCGGCAAGCTTGGCGATGCCTGCGTCGGTGACTTTGGTGTTGTAGAGGTTGAGGTATTCGAGTTCGGCCAGCCCCTTCAAGTGATCCAGACCGGCATCGCCGATGGCAGTGCCTTCGAGATGCAGTTCCTTGAGGTTTTTCATCGCGGCGACAGCTTTGAGCCCACCATCGGTCACTTTGCTGCGGGCGATGTCGAGTGAGGCGATCTTGTCGGCGATGGGTGCGAGCGGCTCGAGTCCGGCGTCGCCGAACTCCTTGGCGACGTTCAGCGCGGTGAAGCGGAAGTCCTTGGCATCTGCGGCGACCGGCATGAGTGAAGCACCGGAGGCGTTCACTTTTTGCATGGCAGCGGCAACGGCCGGATCAGCGGCGGCTTTGTCATCGGCGGCATGCGCGGTGAAGGCGAGTGCCAGGGCGAGAAGAAGGGAGGTGTGTTTCATGAAATTCAGCAGCAAGAGAGAGCAAAGACAAAAAGCCGCAAGCAGCACTAGCCTTTCAAAATGGCGTCAACCGTGACCTGAAGTTCCGCCGGAAACTGCGTGCCGCCGACTTTTTGCGAGGCGCTGGCTCCCTGCTGAATCCACCATTTGATCAAGGCGGTTTCCGGTGGAGTCAGTTGATCTTTGCCCTCCGGCGGCATGTGGTCGCTGTCATCCTCGGGCGCGGAGATTACCTGGAAGGTCACACTGTCATCCGGCTTGCCTGGAATGATGTTTTTATCGCCAGCGTTTTCGCCGCCTTTCATCGCCATTTCATAGGTGTCCAGCCGCAGCTCGCCCTTCGATTTTTCCTCACTGTGGCACTTGTTGCACTTGGTATCGAAAATAGGGAGAATCAGATGCTGAAAGACGAGTTTTTCATCTCCGGCAGGCGCAGGAACGCGGACGACCACGGGGGGAATGAGAACCGGGTCAGCCTTGGGTTCCAGTTTCACTTCAAGAATGACTACCACCTCAGGTTCCGGCTTCGGCGGAGTGACAAAACTCAGCATCCATTTTTCCATGCCGATCATCTGGCTCTTGATCGGTTCCGGGGCATGCTCGGTGAGGAATTTGTTCCCGTGGCTCATGTTGCCGCCGAAATGCGCCCCGAGGCTGAGGACGCCGAAACTCAGCAGAAACAAGGCCCTATAGGCTTGTAGCAGCTCGGTGCTGCGACGCCCCATGGCCGTGATGCGCAACACCAAAGACAGCAGCACACCACAGGTGCCGATGAGGCCCATCGTCTGATGCCGGCTG
>JBDNIB010000760.1:0-4436 GCA_041688535.1 Prosthecobacter sp. | reverse complement strand
GCGCACCGTGCCCACAGCGCAACAGCGGGCATCGCGGATTACCTTCCCGCCGTTTCCGGCCTCCTCATGGAGAAGGAACTGACCTGGCTGCACGACGAACTCGAAAACCCCGAGCGCCCGTTCGTGGTCATCCTCGGTGGAGCGAAGGTCAGCGACAAAATCGGCGTCATCAACCGCCTGCTCGAAAAGGCCGACACCATCATCATCGGCGGCGGCATGGCCTACACTTTCCGCAAACTCGTCCAGGGCATCTCCATCGGCAAAAGCCTCTACAAGCCCGAGTGGGAACCGATCGCCCAGGCCGCTCTCGACAAGGCCAAGGAGCGCGGCGTGAAGATCCTCATCCCCGTAGATGCGATGATCACCGACGCCTTCGATTTCGATGCGAAGAAGTTCGGCAACATCAAGTTCACCGGCGTGGGCGAGAGCATCCCGGACGGCTGGGAAGGCGTCGATATCGGCCCTGAGTCCGTGAAGCTCTTCGCGGAGGAGATTTCCAAGGCGAAGACCGTCATCTGGAACGGCCCGATGGGCGTGTTCGAGATCAAGGAAGCCTCCAAAGGCACCTTCGACATCGCTGAGGCCATGGCGGCCAATACCGGCGCGAAAAACATCATCGGCGGCGGCGACAGCGTGAAGGCCGTCAAGAAAGCCAAGCTCGACGACAAGATGACCTTCATCTCCACCGGCGGCGGTGCCTCCCTCGAACTCCTCGAAGGCAAGATCCTACCCGGCGTCGCCTGCTTGAAGGAAAAGTAAAACTTCTCACTTCTCACTTCTTACCGTCTCTCTTCCGCCCTCTTTTTTCTCATACCATGGCCCTCGCCCACTTCCGCAAACCGATCATCGCCGCCAACTGGAAAATGCACATGACTCCACAGGAGTCGGACGAATTCATCCGCGCCTTCTCCCGCCTCGCGCCGGACAAGTGCCCCGTGCAGATCGTCATCGCACCGCCTGCTGTCAGCCTCGAGCGCGCACACAACGCCCTCACGGCTGCCCGTGAGCCAAGCGTCGAACTCGCCGCGCAAAACATGAGCCAGCACACGGCCGGTGCCTATACCGGCGAGATCAGCGCCCGCATGATCAAGGAATGCGGCTGCAAATATGTCATCCTCGGCCATAGCGAGCGCCGCAGCATCTACGGTGAAACGAGCGCCATCGTTAATGCCAAGGTGCTGGCCGCGCTCGAAGCCCGTCTGCACCCCATCGTCTGCATCGGTGAAACGCTCGCTGAGCGCGACGCCGGTCAGATCGAAGACGTGCTCGGCAGCCAGCTTCGCGAATCGCTCGCTGAAGTCGGCCCGCGTCGCATCCTCGACTGCGTCATCGCCTATGAACCGGTCTGGGCCATCGGCACCGGTCGCACGGCCAGCCCCGAGCAGGCGCAGGAAGCACATGCGTTCACGCGTCAGGTGCTTGGTGAGCTGTTTGGCGAAGATGCCGCCGCGAAGATCCGCATTCAGTATGGCGGCAGCGTGAAACCGAGCAACATGGCCGAATTGATCAGCCAGAAGGACGTCGATGGAGCCCTCGTCGGTGGTGCCAGCATGGAGCACGGCAGCTTCTGGGAAATCTGCCGCGCCGCCATTGATTACGCCAACGCCAACGGCTAGACCGGCTCAGCCCATTTCACTTCCGCCGCATCACCCGCACGCATTCGCGGCCGTCACGACCTGGAAAAGCCGTCTCAGGCACATAGGTTTCGATCAACTCGAAGTGCTCTCCGAAGAGCGCTGATAAATCGTCGGTCGAGATGCCAAACGGCGGCCCGGTTTCACCGGGGTCCATCTCTGGATTGATGAAGAACACGCCGACCAACAACCCGCCCGGCTTCAACAACGCGGCCACCGCATCCCGGTACCGCGTGCGCCATTCGGGTGGCAGCGCGCAGAGGCAGGTGTGCTCGACGATGGCGTCGAATTGGTCGCGATACTCAAACAGATCTCCCAGCACAAACCGCCCGGCCAACGGCGGGTAGTGTGCCTTCGCGCGCTCAATCGCAGTCGGTGCGATATCGAGACCATGCGCGTCGAGGCCGAGTGAAACCAAATGCGCGACATCATGCCCGACACCGCATCCCGGCACCAGCACACGCCCTGCGATCTTGTTCCTGGCGAGCCACTCTGCGAGCGGCGGTGACGGCACACCCTTGTCCCACGGCGTGAAGTTTTCCTGATAAGCCTGATCCCAGTTGGTGATGTTCATGCAATAATTTCCTGAATGACCTTGATCGTCAGTTTGAACATGCCCAAACCGCCTGCGGAGAGCAGGCTGCGGTAGGATTGAAGGGGGAGGATATGCGTAAAACCAAACGTGACGCAGCATGAAGCTATTTCCGCGCGATGCCAGCAGGCTGATTGACATCTGGTAGCGTGGCTGCTTGCTTCACCGTCATGACCAGCGAACCCTCGGCACGCCGTCCTTTGAAATCGCGCAGCACGGCCTGGGCGCAGTTTTTCTCACGCGCGATGCTGCGCATGGGGTTGAGGCCGAATACGGTTTCCTTGCTCAGCATTCTGTGCGCCGCTGTGGGTGGTGGCGCTGCGTGGATGGCGGTGCGTTCGGAACCAGCATGGCTTTCTGGTTCATCGCCGCCGCCGGAGTGCAGCTCCGCCTGTTCTGCAACATGATGGATGGCCTGCTCGCCGTTGAAGGCGGCCTCAAATCAGCCACGGGTGAGTTGTTCAATGAAATCCCCGACCGCATCGGCGACGCCTTTATTCTGGTGCCGTTCGGTTACGCCGGTGGCACCGAGTGGACCATCGCACTGGGCTGGGCCGCGATGGGTGGCGCGATTTTGACCGCGTACATCCGCGCCCTGGGTGCCAGCATCACTGGCAAGCATGATTTCTGCGGCCCGATGGCAAAACCACACCGCATGGCGGCGGTCACCCTGGGCTGCCTGGGGATGCTGGCACTGAGTTTGCTGCATCTCACCTGGCCGCTGGTGATGGTGTCTCTTGTGGTCATCAATGCAGGCATCCTCATCACTTGCTGGCGTCGCATCGGTCATCTCAGCATCCTCTTGAAACAAAAATCCAACGTATGAGCACACGACTTCAATTCATCACCGACGACGATCTGTCGTTGCACTACAAGGCCTGGAACATTGAGGGAGCCACGCGCGCACTAGTGTTGCTGCATCGCGGCCATGAGCATGCCGACCGCTGGGACACGGTGATCCCCGGACTCACCATGCCGAATACGGCGATCTATGCGTGGGAGGCACGCGGCCACGGTCAGTCGCCGGGCAAGCGCGGTCACGGCCCGGGCTTCATGCAATATGTGCGCGACCTCGACACGTTTTTCCGCCATCTGCAAAAGGCACACGGTTTGACGCCAGAACGCACCGTGGTGATCGCGCACAGCGTCGGCGGCGTGGTGGCGGCGACATGGGTTCACGACTTCGCACCGCGCATCGCAGGCTTCGTGCTGGCAACTCCGGCGCTGGAGGTGAACCTCATCGTGCCGGGTGCTTTGACGAGCATCCGCGTGATGCAGAAGCTCAACACCGAAGCCACCATCAAGAGCTATGTGCGAGGCTCATGGCTGACGCGTGATGTGAGCGCTGCCGCGACCTACGATGCGGACACCCTGATCTCAAAGGACATCTCCGCGCGGATCCTCGTCGAGCTGTTTGACACCGCCAAGCGCGTGATCAGCGACGCGGAGGTCATGGACCGCCCGCTGCTCCTCTTTTCCGCTGGAGCTGACAAAGTGGTCAAAAAGACCGCCATCGACACGCTCTACACGAATTACGGCAGCGAGCAAAAGACCCACATCACACTCAAAGGCGCACGCCACGCCATCTTCCACGATCTGTGCCGCGACGAGGTCTGCGGCATGATCAAACGCTTCGCCGAGCGCTGCATCGCGAATTTCACGCCGCCGCGACTGGAAGCCGATTTGACGCATCCCGCGACGAACGCCGAGTTTGCCGAATTGAAAAAGCCGCTGCTTTCGCCCTCGCTTCGCGGCTTGTCCTACATCATTCAGCGTGCGGCTCTCGGCACGACCGGCAGACTCAGTCAAGGCATCCGCATCGGTCATGCCACGGGTTTTGATTCGGGCGAGTCGCTTGACTACGTCTATGAAAACAAACCGCGCGGGAATCTGCTGGCCGGCAAAGTCATCGACTACTTTTACCTCAACGCCATCGGCTGGCGTGGCATTCGCCAGCGTCGGGCGTGCATGAATCAGGCGCTGCGCTTCGCGTTGAAGCAGGTCCGCAATGCCGGCATGCCACTGCAACTCATGGACATCGCCGGTGGCGCGGGGCGCTATCTGCTCGATGTGCTCGCGGACTCGGAATGCGGCGAGGACTTAAAAATCCTGTGCCGCGACTGGAGCGAATCCGCGCTGGCAACGGGCCGCGCCACCGCGCAGCAAATGGGTTTAACCGACCGCATCACACACCTGCGCGGCGATGCCTT
>JBDNIB010000759.1:0-2323 GCA_041688535.1 Prosthecobacter sp. | reverse complement strand
GAAACTCCGTGAAGGAATTGTCATCGAATGGATTCAATTCCTCCGACTTCGGCTGCTCCCAGTCCGCCTGCGCTCCAAACGCCTTGGCGCGCGCGATGATGAACTTGGTGAAGCCCTGTTCGATTTCATCCATGTCAGCGGTGTTCGCCGCAATGGCGTCGTTGATGCGCTTCCCCGCCGCCAGATCACGCAGGATGCCCTGAAACTTGTCTTTGCCGTGCTTCTCCAGCAAATAATCGACGACCTGGCTCGATTCAAAGTAGGCGAACATGAGGTGATCCTGCGACTCCGGGCTCATGAAGGCACCGCTGAGCCGCGAGACGGGCGTGAGCGTCTCCTCATTTAGCACCATGGCGCGAAACGTCGCGTCCATCGGCATGCCCCAGGCAGGATCGCGCTGGCGCTCCTCATAGACGCTGATGCCCTCGCTCAACCAGCGCGGCATGCGGTTGTGCGTGACGGAGAGCGTGATGACGTGGCAAAACTCATGCCACAGCGTGCTTTCCCAATTGTTGCGGCCATGCGCGAGACTGCCGGGGCTGTTCATCGTCACCACGGTGCCAAAGCACACACCCAGCATCCCCTGCCCTCCCAATGCGCCAAAAGTGCGAATCGCGAAGTCCTGCTGCGCTCCAAAGAACTCCACCAGCACCGGGCGTTTCAAATCGAGGCCGTATTTCTCGCAGAGGACTTTCTTCGCATCACGCAGGAGCGTTAGCGCCCTCTCGCCATAGACCGGCCAATCGCGTTTGGGCATCTTCAGCACGAAATCCTCGAACGTCTGGGTGACGTAGCCGTTCATCTCCTTCTCCAGCAGGCCGAGATTGTGTGCCTGGATGTTGTAGCCGTCCTCCTTGCGGATCAGCTCCGCCAGTTGCCACGCTTCCTCCTCCTCGCCGAGCCGCAGCAGGTCATGGCAGAGCTGCATCTTAGCCGGGAGATATTTGGCGTCTAATTCGAGCGCCCGGCGCTGATACGCGGCGCTTTCGGCGAAACGATAGGCGCGTGACAAGCAGCGGCCAATTGTGTGATCCACTAGCGGATTGTCCTTCCAGCGCTGCAGGGCTGCATCCCGCGCCGCCGTGATTTTTTTGGCATCGGCATGGAACAAATAAGCCACCACGGCCCGCAGCGACCATGCCAGCGGGTGATGCTCATCCAAATCGAGCACCTGCTGGATCGCCGCCTCCGCCTCGACGAATTTTTCGCCACCGATAAGGAACTCCGCGCGCTGCAAATGCGCCGCCGCGTGGTGTGGATTGAGTTCCAGCGCCTTTTGCAGGCTGTCCGCCGCTTTTTCCCGATCGCTAGCGGCAAATGCCTTCGCCAGGCCAAAGCGCAGATGCGCCGTCTCACCATGCGCCTTCAAGCCAGCACGAATTACATCCGCCGCGCGTTTTGCATCGTCCTTGTCGAGCGCCAGATGCCCCTCCGCCAGATACGCGGCTTCCAGCTTCGCATCCTTCGCCTGCGCCACCTTGAAATATTGCGCGATGACCTTTTGCGCATCCGCGCCGAGCACCAGCGCCGCACGGCCCAGCGCCACGGACTCCATCGCCGTGCGGTCTTTCGCCGGCTTCGTGCGTGCCGCCTCATTCAATTGCTTCAGCGCGTCCGCCGCGACCTCGGGTTTGCCCAACATTTTTGCCAGATCATGCCGCAGCATCAGCAGCTCAAAATGATCTGGGAAAACCACCAGTGCCTTGGCGGATTCATCCAGCGCCGTGTCGATCTGTCCCAGCTCGGTGAGCGCGCGCAGCCGCAGCAGCCGCCAGTCCGGTGCTTTCAGACCCTTTTCCACCGCCGCCTCGCCAATGCGGGCGACGAGGGTGTATTCCCCCTGTGCCAGTAAGTCTCCCACCGGCCCGAGATTGCGCTCCTCAAAGATCTTTTCGAGGTCAATCTGCTGCGCCTGCACGGATGCGGCGAGGGTGATGCCGACGATAACTGCGAGGATGCGGGCGCGAATCATGAGGTGGAATAAAGCGGACGGAACACCTTGAACGAGATGTATGGCCGCTTCCTAACACAAAGCAGGCCACCACTGCCGCACTTATTTCCCCGCCCCCACCTGCCGCAGCCATTCCTCCAGGTTGTAGTAGTTCGTCACCCGGCGAACCCGCCCCGCAGGCAGATCAAAAAACGCGCCGACACGCAAACGGTAGCGCTGTCCCTGCGCAGGCGGCAGCCCTTCATCCGTCGCGCGGTATTCGCCCGAGATGTAGAATTCCGCCGCGCCACGAGTGCCATCCTCACTGGCAAAAACGACCAAATTCTCCACCTGCTCGCGGTAGCAGCGGTCCATGCGTGTCAGAAATGCCTG
>JBDNIB010000758.1:0-1906 GCA_041688535.1 Prosthecobacter sp. | reverse complement strand
TTCGTCATTCGTCATTCCGCATTCGTCATTTTCGACGCAGCCAAACGTGCTGTTCATCATCTCGGACGATCTCACCCCCACCGCACTCGGCTGCTACGGCAACACGGTCTGTCAGACGCCGAACATTGACCGCCTTGCCGCACGCGGCACGCGGTTCACGCGGGCGTATTGCCAGGGAACGTATTGCGGACCGTCGCGGGCCTCGTTCATGTCAGGCTACTATCCGCATGCGACGGGTGTGCAGGGTTACACGAACCCACGCCCGATCATTGGCGATCGTGCAACGTGGTCGCAGCATTTCAAAAACGCGGGCTACTACGCCGCACGCGTGAGCAAAATCTACCACATGGGCGTGCCGGGCGGGATTGAGGAAGGCAGCGATGGCGCGGATGATGCGCTGTCATGGAAGGAGCGATTCAACAGCCAGGGCCTCGAATGGAAGGCTCCAGGAGTCGGCGAGACGCTGGAAGGCAATCCTGATGGCAAGAAGCCAGTCGTCGGTGGCAACACCTTCGTCATCGTCTCGGCGGATGGCGATGACATGGCACATTCCGACGGCAAAACAGCGGCAAAAGCCGGCGAACTCATCGCACAGCATGCCGCGAAGCCGTTTTTCCTCGGCGTGGGTTTTGTGCGGCCGCATGTGCCGTTTGTGGCCCCGAAGAAGTATTTCGACCTGTATCCGGCGGAGCAGATGGCACTGCCGGAGAAAGTGGCGGGCGATTGGGACGACATCCCGAAGCCCGGCATCAATTACAAGACGAGCGTGAACATGAAAATGGACGTGGCGAAGCAGAAGAAGGCCGTGTCTGGCTACTATGCCGCGGTGAGCTACATGGACGCGCAGATGGGCCGTGTGCTCGACGCGCTAGAAAAATCCGGGCAGGCGGACAACACCATCGTCATCTTCACCAGCGACCACGGCTACCACCTCGGCGAGCATGATTTCTGGGCCAAGGTCAGCCTGCATGATGAATCCGCCCGCGTGCCGCTGATCATCAGCGTGCCGGGCAAAAAGTCTGGCGTGAGCGATTCTCTCGTTGAACTGCTCGATCTCTATCCCACCACCGCGAAGCTTTGCGGCCTGGAAATTCCCACACGGCTGCAAGGCAAGGACATCAGCCCGATTTTGGACGATCCGAAAACGAAAGTGCATGACACCGTCTTCAGCGTCGCCGGATCAAGCAAGGGCATGATGCTGCGTGACGACCGCTGGGTTTTCATCCAATACGGCGAGGACGCAAAGGGCGGCATCGAGCTGTTCGACATGCAGAGCGATCCCAAACAGCTCACCAATCTCGCCTCCTCCCTGGATCACGTTTCCGTCGTCGCAGATTGGAAAGAGAAAATCACCGCCAAGCTCGCGGCGGTGCGCACGAACGATTTGGACAAGTAACACACCATGAAAACTCTCATCGCACTCGCCTCCCTCATCACCTGCGCCGCGTTCGCAGGTCCGACCATCGTCTATGTCTCTGAAAGCGGCGAAAAACGCATCGCCATATATTCACTGGATGAGACATCAGGCGAACTGACTCGCGTGGGAGAGGCTGCGTTGCCTGGAGCACCAGGCAGCCTCGCCATCAGCGCGGATCATACTCATCTTTACGCGGCGGTGCGCTCTGAGCAGAGATTCGCAACTCTGTCCGTGGATCACAAAACAGGGCTGCTCACCGAGCTAAAGCTGACACCTCCAGGCATCAACGCCGCTTATGTGCATGTGGACAAAACCGGCCAGTGGCTGCTCTCATCCTCGTATAGCGAAGGAGTTGCCGCCGTGAGCCGGATCAAGAACGGCGTCATCGACGGCGCTCCAACCGTGATTCTGGAGACGGGCAAAAAAGCCAACAGCATCCAGCTTGATCCGGCGAATCGCTTCGCGTTCGTCCCGCATGTCGGCGAGTTG
>JBDNIB010000757.1:0-8491 GCA_041688535.1 Prosthecobacter sp. | reverse complement strand
CTGGCCGCGAACTGGTAATCCTTGTCGGTGTTGACGCGGAGGCCGCCTTCGCTCCAAAACGTGAATTTGTATCCGTTCGTCGGAGAGGCGCGCGCCGCGACGGGCGAGCCGATGACCTTGCTGCCGCCGCCGCTGACGGTGCCGCCCGCAGGATCGTTGGAGGTCAGGCTGATGGTCACATTGCCCGCCGAAGTGAAGTTGGCGACGAGGTTGCGGCTGGCATTGATGGTGAAGGCGTAGATCGCATTCGTGCTGACCACGGTGCCGTTTTGTGTCCAGTTTTGGAAGGTGTAGCCGGGATTCGCCTGCGCGTGCACGTCGGCCCCGTCGCCAGGGATGTAGCTGGGCGCATCGGCCTCGACCAGCCCGCCATCAGGCGGCGAGGCGAAGACGCCGATGCTCAGCGCGGGTGCGAAGACAGCAGTGATCGTGCGGCTGGCCGCAGCGGTGAAGGTGTGCGTTTTCACCGTGCCGACCTGCACACCGCCTTCACGCCATTCGGTGAATTGGTAACCGGCATTGTTAACCGAATTCAGTGTGACGCTGCTTCCCGGTTCATAGGTTCCTCCGCCGGTCACCGTGCCGCCTGCGAGGGGCGAGGCGGTGGTGGCGATGATGGCCGGACCTACGCCGCCGCCGCCATTCAACGTAAAGTTCGCGACGAGCGCACGGTTCGCCGCCGCAGGGAAGGTGTAGCTGGCGCTGCTGCTGACCTGTGCGCCGCTTTGAGTCCAGTTGGTGAAGTTGTAGCCCGCATTCGGCGTGGCCGTGACGCTGACGCTGCTGCCGCTGGCAAAGATGCCGCTACCGCCCGTCGCGCCGCCGACCGCCGGTGCGGCGCTGGTGCTGATGGTGTAGCTGACGCTCTGGGTGAAGTTCGCCACCAGATCGCGGTCCGCCGTCGCATTGAAGGTGTAACTGGCGGCGTTGCTGACGACGAACCCCCCATCGGTCCAGTTGGTGAACGAGTATGTGGCGTTCGGCGTCGCGGTGACGGTGACGCTCACGCCTTCCTCGTAGTCGCCATCGCCGGTCGTGGTGCCGCCGGCGAGGGGTGACGAGCCGGTCGTGATGATGTGGATGGGCAGGAAATTGGCCACGAGGGAGTGGTTCACATCCATCACGAGGGTGTAGCTGGAGTTGGTGCTGACGACCTTGCCGTTGTCCGTCCAGTTGACGAAGACGAAACCCAGTTCCGCCGCAGCGGTCACGGTGGCGTTCGCATCGATGGCGAACGCTCCGTCCCCGGTGGTCGTGCCGGTGCCGACGGGCGAGGCGGTCGTGTCGAGCAGACTCGAAGGCGGCAGTTCGGCATTCACAGCGGCGATGAGCAGCGTGTAGTTCTTCGAGACATCGGGATTCACCCCATCACTGGCGGTGATCTTGAACTGGAACGAACCGCTCTCCGTCGGCGTGCCGGAAAGGATGCCCGTGACCTCGTCGAAGGCCATTCCGGTGGGCAGGACTCCTTCGCGAACGCTGGTGAAGGGAATCACTCCCTCAATGACCACCGCGCGTCCCGCGAAAGGCGTGTCGATGCGGCCCTCGCCGACGTGGTCGATAAGACCGACCACGGCGTCCACATCGACCGCCGCCATCTGTGCGCCGGTGAAATCGCCGACGAGGATCTTGGTGGACATGTCCGTCGTAATCGTCACCCATTCCCCAAGTGCCCCATCAAAGTGATCAGCGTAGGTCACCGTTCCCGAACCATGAATGCCATCGGGACCCACCAGATCGCCCATCGCTTCGCCCGTATCCGCATCCAGCGGTCCCACATACTTGAAGAACTCGTAACGGCGGGTCACCACCTCCTTGCCGTTCGGCAGGTCCTCGGGCGCGGCCGCCACCTCATTGTTGGGTCCACCGTCCGCAGCGCTGGTTTTCTTCTGCAGGATGCGCCACTCGACTTCAATCTCATCGGGCTCGCCATTGCGCCAGTTTTTGTCGTTCGGATCATTCGGATCATCGGAGACCAGGTCACGCAGCTTGACCTTGTTCTGGTTGTGCGTCGTCGTTTTGACCTCCTTCATCCACACCGCCTTGCCAAACTCCTTCACGGGTGGCGCTGGTGGCACGGGCGGGACAATCACTGCCTGCACCTGCGCTGGTGCTGCGGCGACCGGCGGGTAATAGGTGAACGTGGGCGTGGAAACCGGCACGGCACCGCCGCGCACCAGCGTGCCGGCACCATTGTCAATGAGCCAGTTGTACAGCACCGCCGATGGCTGCACGCGGTAGCCCACACCGAAATGCTCACCGCCGAAGTTCACGTTCGGATTCGTAAACATGTGGCCGTTGGTGGGATTGATCGGCCCGGCGGGGATGGCCGTGTAGGCGGCCCAGCTTCCGTTCGCGTTCTTTCTGCTCTGCCAGCGGATGAAGACCTTCGGATGCGTCGGGTCGGTGCTGTCCTCCGTGATCTCGGGCACACCGTAGTGATTGAAATTGTAGGTGTAGGTGATGTCCGTGCTGTGGCAGTCGTCGAGTTCGATCTCGAAGCCGTGACACTCGTGGGTGGTGTCGTTGACGGTGTCGAAGTTGTTGATGCTGCCGTAAGCGATGCTGGCGCGTGCGGTGGTCGGCAACAGGGCCTGCACGATGAAAAACAGGGCAACTAACACTGTGCGAAGGGAGGGCGTGTTCATACGCTGAGATTTCGCCACAGTCTCAATGGTGGGTCACGTTATCGTTTGGTAATGAAACCGCAAACAGGGTGCCAGCAGCGGCGAACTGTGCCAATGCTGCGACACATCATGCGTATCTTACTTGTCGAAGACGATGCCGAACTCGCCCGCCAGACCGAACTCTGGCTGCGGGATGCGGGGCATGTCTGCGTGTGGCGTGACCATAGCGCAGCGGCACTGACCGCCCTGGCCGCGGAGTCATTTGACGCCGTCATTCTCGATGTGGGCCTGCCGGATATGGATGGATTTACCGTCGTGCAGCAGATGCGGGCGCGAGGTTTCGGCCTGCCGGTGCTATTCCTCACCGCGCGTGATGATGTGACCGATCGCGTGCGCGGCTTGAAGGCCGGGGGCGATGATTATGTGACGAAACCTTTCGCCGTGGAGGAATTGCTAGCGCGGCTGGAGGCGCTGCAACGCCGTACTGCATCGACGCTTCCGCCAACGGCGAAAAACCTCGGCCGATGGGCGCTCGATCCTCTCAAGCACTCCCTTTTGCATGCGGCGGAGACGATTTACCTCTCCCCGCGTGAATGGGCGCTGCTGGAGGTGCTGCTGGCCCATGAAGGCCGCGCGTTGAGCAAGAAATTCCTGCTCGAAAAAGTCTGGGATCTCCAGTTTGATCCCGGCACGAATGTCGTGGATGCAATGATCTGCCGCCTGCGCCGGAAAATCGACGCGCCCGGCCAGCCGTCCCATCTGCAAACCATCCGTGGCAAAGGCTATGTTCTCCGAGCTGTTTCCTGAGCAACTGTCCTCCACTTGGCGGCTGGGATTGTTGCTGACCGTGCTGATGGCCTGTAGCATGGCCTTGTGCATCACCGTGGCGGGCTGGGCAATGCAGCAAAACCTCAGCAGCATCGCGCGTGCCGTGGTGCTGGACGATCTCGGCGAGTACGCCGTGCTGTACAACCGCAACGGCCTCAAGGAGATCACCGAGGTCTTCGCCGCTGGTGGGCATGAGGAAAGCCAGGCCGTACGCATCACCACGCCGCAGGGAGAAGTGATATTTGCACAGATTCCGCCAGCGGTGGCGGGGTATCACTGGCCGGACCGTGTGCCGGCCGAATTGAAGCCATCTGAGACGCTGCTCGTCACCGTTCCGCACACCGACAGAGAGCAGCAACTCCTCGCCGGCTGCCAGGTGCTCAATGACGGCAACATCCTGTGGTTTGGCCGCACGGACGCCGAAGACCGCGCCTATGTGGAGCACATTCGCGGTCATCTCTGGCTCGCGGGACTGGCCTCCACCGTACTCATGCTGCTGCCGCTGTGGTGGTTTGTCCGTCAGGTGCTCAAACCGGTGCAGGACATGATGGTCAGCACGCGCGAACTGGTGGCAGGCCGCACGGAAGCGCGGCTTACCGCCCCCGGAGCTGTGCCGGAGCTGCGGGCCTTCGCCGCCGCCTTCAATGCCGGCCTGGACCGCGTGGACGCGCTGACCGCCGAGCTGCAAAACGCCAACGACAACCTCGCGCACGAGCTGCGCACCCCGCTGGCCCGCATTCGCGGCAATCTGGAGCGCTATCACGATCACACCGAAAACGCCGCTGCACGCGATGCCGCCGCCCGCGGCCTGGAAGAAATCGACCGTGCCGTCGATCTCGTGCAAACCATCCTCACCACGCGAGCGGGTGAGCATCAAGCGCTCAAGCTCCACCTCGAAACCATCGGCTTGCGCGAGCTACTGGCCGATTTGCACGATCTCTACAAAGCCGCCGCCGAGGAGCGCGGTCTGCACTTCGACCTCAACGCACCAACCCCTTGCTCGGTGCAGATCGACCGCCAGCGCATCAACCAAGCCGTCGCCAACCTGCTCGACAACGCCTTCGCCTACACACCGCGACAAGGGCATGTGACCTTGCGACTCGTCACGCAGGACGACACCGTCCGCATCTTCGTGAGCGACACCGGTCCCGGCCTCCGTCCTGACGAACTCACCCGCGTCTGGCAACGCTTCACCCGAGGCAGCGCCGCCAACGCTGAAACTCCCGGCATGGGACTCGGCCTCAGCCTCGTCCGCGCCATCATCCACGCCCACGGCGGCCAAACCGGCTGCCGCAACCGCGACGAAGGCGGCACCGAATTCTGGATCGACCTCCCCGCCGGCAGTGCGGTGTGATTTGAAGTCAACGCGCACTTCTCTTTCGGCCTGCGGCTGCTAACGATTCGCGCATGTCAATCGCCCGCCGCTGGAAATTCATTGCTCTGCGCCTTTGGCGTGTCGCCGTGCTGGTGCTGGCTGTGGTGGCGATTCGGCGTTCTCATCAGTCTGCGGTGATGGAGCTGACGGTGGAACGTATTCGTGACTTTTTCCCGGCAGCGACTGAGCTGCTGCCACAAAACGGCATGCAGTTGGTGAAGGATGCGTCGGGCATCACGCTGGGGCAGGTGATGCAGACGTCGCCGGAGGCGGATGACATCATCGGTTACTCGGGGCCGACGAACACGCTCATCGCTCTCGATGCGCAGGGCAAAGTGATCGGCCTGCGCGTGTTGCACAGCGCTGACACGACGGATCATCTGGCCGAGGTGGTGCGCGAGCGGTCATTCTTCAAGCAGTTCACCAACCAGAAGGCTGCTGACCTGAAAAAGCTGCATGTGGACGCGGTGTCAGGGGCGACTTTGACCAGCAGCGCGATTGCGGAAGGCGTGCTGCGTCGGCTGGGCAAGAGCGCGACGACCTCGCTGCGGTTTCCAGAGGCAATCACGCTGGAGGAGGTGAAAAAGTGGGAACCGCAGGCCGTAAAGCTGCGTGAATCAAAGATACATCCGGGTTCGCAGGAAGTGCTGGACGCGCAGGGCCAAGTGATCGCGCTGGCGGTGCGCACAGCACCGAGTTCGGACGGCATCGTCGGTTACAAGGGGCCGAGCGATTCGCTGCTGCTGCTGGATGCGACGGGTGCGCTGCTGCATGGCCTCGCTTTGCGGCGGAGTTATGACACGGAGCAGTATGTCGGCTATGTGACGGACGACGCGGCGTTTTTGAAAACGTTTGATGGCATGACCATAGCGAAGATTGCGGGCATGGATTTCAATGCGGCGGGCGTGGAAGGCGTTTCCGGGGCGACGCAGACGAGTTATGGCATCGCGGAAGGGATTCGGGTGCGGGCGCAGGCGCTGATCGCCGAAAAAGAGGCGCAGCGCGGCTGGTGGGCGCTGATTCGCTGGCGCTGGCAGGACACGGGGCATGTGGTGGTCATTTTGGCAGCGTTCGTGATGGCGTTCACCTCGCTGCGAGGCCGAGCGTGGTGTCGGCATCTGCATCATGCGCTGCTGGTGCTGTATGGCGGGTTTATCGCGGGTGAAATGCTTTCGCAGGGGCTGCTCGCGGGCTGGGCGGCGCATGGCACGCCGTGGCGGAATGCGCACGGGCTGGTGTTACTGACGGTGGTGGCGTTGCTGGCACCGGTGTTCACCAGCCGGCAGCTTTATTGCCACCACATCTGCCCGCATGGCGCGTTGCAGCAGCTCGTGGCGAAGCGGCTGCCGTGGCAGTGGTCGCCGTCTGGGCGGGTGAACGCGTGGCTGTCGTTTCTGCCCTTCGTGCTGCTCGCGTTCGTGCTGTTCAGCGTCGCGTTGGCGCTGCCGGTGGATTTGAACGCACTGGAGCCGTTCGACGCGTATCTGTTTCGCGTGGCGGGCTGGGCCAGCATCGTGCTCGCGATTGGCGGGCTGCTGTGGTCGTTGGTCACGCCACTGGCCTACTGCCGCTATGGCTGCCCGACGGGGGCGTTGTTCAAGCTGCTGCGTTTCACCGGGGACGCGGACCGGCTCGGCACACGCGACTGGCTGGCGGCGGCGTGTGTTGTGGGAGTTCTTCTCTTTACTCGCGGCTAAAAACTGAATACGGAAGAGCCTTCATGTCATTGATCCCCAGTCTCGAACTCAAGTACGGTCGCTTCGCCATTCCCGGCCTTGTGCAAATCATCGCACTGCTGCAATTGCTGGTGCTGGTCATGGTCATGGTCATGTCGCCGGAAGCGGCGGCGGCTTATTTGCAGTTTTTGGACCTCAATCCCGACCGCCTGCTGCAAGGCGAGATCTGGCGTCTGCTCACGCATGTGTTCATCCCCGGCCGCATTTCGATCATCATGGCGCTGATCGGCACGCTGTTCATGATGTGGATCGGCCGCACGCTGGACGAGACCTGGGGCGCGTTTCGCGTGAACCTCTACATCTTCGGTTGGATGTTCGTGGTCACCGTGGGAGCACTGGTATTCGGCTGGCCGGCACCAGGCTTGTTCCTGTATCAAACCCTGTTGTTCGCCTTCGCCACGCTATTCCCGAACGAGGAGATTCTGCTCTACTTCATTTTGCCCGTTAAAATGAAGTGGGTGGCATGGCTCGCGGCGGGTATGACCGGGTTTTATGTGATGCGTGATCCGTCGATGCTGCTGCCCGTGCTGGCGGCGCATCTGAACTACCTCGTGGTGTTTGGCCCGGGCTTTCTGAACGAAAGCGCCCGGCAGGCGAAGATGGCGTCCCGTCGCGGCCGCTTTGAGTCCGCGCAGCTTCCAGACGGTACGTTTTTTCATCAATGCTCCGTCTGCAAAAAAACCGAGCTGGACGATGCGAAGCTCGACTTCCGCGTGCTGGACTCGGGCGATGAGATTTGCAGCGAGTGCCGGGCGAAACGCAACGGAGGTTAAACACCGTGACTGTAGCAGCACCCGATCCGCTCATGCATGACTTCCTGGAGTTCATGGATGTGGAGCGGCGTTCGTCGGAACGCACCGTGGCGATCTACGAGTTAGCGCTGCGGCAGTTCCGCGAGTGGCGCACGCCGTTCAAGGGCTGGAGCGAGATCAGCGCCGATGACTTCCGCGCGTTTTTGTTCGACCTAATGAAGCAGGAACGCGGGCGGGCGACGATCCGACTGCAATTCGCGGCGCTGCGCAGTTTTTTCAAATGGCTGACGCGTAGGCGCGGCTGGAAAACGAACCCGCTGCTGGAGGTGCAACTGCCGAAGCGGGAGAAAAAACTGCCCGTGGTGCTCACCGTGACGCAGGTCGAACAGATGCTGAACCTGCCGCTGACGCTGGAAAAATCCAAACGTGACGCGGTGTGGGCACCGGAGCGTGACGCGGCCATCCTGGAGCTATTTTACAGCACCGGCATGCGGCTGAGCGAACTGGTGGCGCTGAATGTCGCGGACATCGACACTTACACCGAGACGGTGCGCGTGTTCGGGAAAGGCAACAAAGAGCGGCTCTGTCCCATCGGCAGCTTGGCGCTGACGGCCGTGCAGCGTTACCGCGCGAAGGCCGGTGTGCATGACGGGGCGCTGTTTCTCAGCAAACTGCGGCGGCGCATCACCGGGCAGGCGGTGGATGATGTGGTGATGAAATACTGGCGTGCGTCAGGACTGCCAGTGCATCTCACGCCGCACAAGCTGCGCCACAGCTTTGCCACGCATCTGCTGAACAACGGCGCGGACCTGCGCAGCGTGCAGGAGTTGCTGGGCCACGCGAGCCTTTCAACGACGCAGATCTACACGCACGTCTCGACACAGCGCATGAAGGAGGTCTATGAGAAGGCCCACCCCCGGGCGTAATCACTTCGCCTTCACCCATTCGGCGATGGGCTGGTGCGTGTGCGCCGGAGCGGCGTCGGCGGTGGTGAAGGTGATGCAGAGGCTCTGCGGCCCTTTGGCCTCAGGAATGGTGGCTTTGAGAATGTTGACTTTTTCTTTGACCAGATCGCGGGCCTGCTCGCTAGCGGCCTCCGGCGGCGCACCCATGGAGAAGGTCGCTCCAGCGGGCGAGACAATGGTGGCGAGCAGCGTTTTGCCGCCCTGCGTG
>JBDNIB010000756.1:0-2303 GCA_041688535.1 Prosthecobacter sp. | reverse complement strand
CTCCGAGTTCTTCGAGATCCAGGCCGTGCGTGAGAAGCAGACTCGCTCCATCGAGTTCAGCCAGGGCCTCGTCATTTACGACATGGGCAAGCCCAAGTCCTGCGAGGAGCCAGACGGCACCCGCATCGCCTTCCGCGCCGATGCGGAGAGCTTCGCGGACGACACTCACTACCGCCTCGATTTCGTGCGCGAGATGCTGCGCTTCTACGCGTGGCTGAACCCCGGCCTCACGCTCATCCTCAATGGCGAGAAATTTAAGTCCAAGGACGGTCTCATGGACCTCATCCGTGCGAAGCTGAGCGAGGAGCCGCAGTACCCCATCATCCATCTCGTCGGCACCGATGTCGAAGTCGCCTTCACGCACGGCACTGGCTATGGCGAGGAGTACTACAGCTTCGTCAACGGCCAGCACACCACCCAGGGCGGCACGCACCTCGCCGCCTTCCGCGAGGCCATCGTGCAGGAGTGCCGCGAGTTCTACAAAAAGCAGTACGATCCCGCCGACGTGCGCGGCAGCCTCATCGCCGCGGTCAGTGTGAAGGTGCAGGAGCCTATCTTCGAGTCGCAGACGAAGACCAAGCTCGGCTCCAGCCACATGGAGCCCAACGGGCGCAATCTGCGCGGCCACATCACCAGCACCATCACCAGCCAGCTCGACAATTTTCTCCACAAGCACGCCGACATCGCCAAGTCGCTCCAGGAAAAAATTAGCGCCAACGAAAAGGAGCGCAAAGAGATCAGCGGCATTCAGAAGGCTGCCCGCGAAAACGCTCGCAAGGCCAAGGTCTGCAACAAAAAGCTCCGCGACTGCCGCGTCCACTTCGACACCAAGGATTAGCTGCGTGACGAGAGCACCCTATTCATCAACGAGGGCGCCAGCGCCTCCGGCAGCATCACCAAGAGACGCGATGTCAATTTGCAGGCCGTCTTCAGCCTGCGTGGGAAGCCGCTGAATTGCTTCGGCCTCACCCGCAAGATCGTCTATGAAAACGAGGAATTTTATCTCCTCGCCAACGCCTTGCAGATTGAGGAAGACCTCGAAGAGCTGCGCTTCAACCGCGTCGTGCTCGCCACCGATGCCGATGTGGACGGCATGCACATCCGCCTGCTTATGATCACCTTCTTTTTGCAGTTCTTCCCCGAACTCGTGCGCAAAGGCCACCTCTACATCCTGCAAACGCCGCTGTTCCGCGTCCGCAACAAAAAGGAAACGTATTACTGCTACAGCAACGAGGAGCGCCAGCGCGCCATCCACCGCTGCGGCAAAACCGCCGAGATCACCCGCTTCAAAGGTCTCGGCGAAATCAGCCCCGATGAGTTCAAGCACTTCATCGGCCCGCACATGCGCCTGGAGCCCGTCACCATGCCCGAGCACAAGAGCATCAAGGAGATGCTCACCTTCTACATGGGCAAAAACACCCCCGAGCGCCAGACCTACATCGTCGAAAACCTCCGCGTCGAGGAAGAGCTGGAGTTCAAAGACGCTGCACCGCTGGAACTAGCCGAGGCGGCGTGACGCGGCTGCTCAGGGGCCGCATGAGGGCATGAGTGTGGTTGCGACGGTAAAGTGGCCAACTTTTTCCGAAAGTTGAGCCTAATCGCTGCACCTTGAGGTCGCTTTATCGGTGCTGCGTTGGCTCTACTTTCGGAGGAAATCGACCGCGATCAATGACGCACGCCTACCTGTTTGTCAGCGGGCTGGCCGCACCCGTAGAAAAGCGATGCGGGTGCTCGTCACACCGCTGCCGAGAGGTTGCGAGAGACCGAAGCAATGAATCGCGCCGAGTGGGGTGCGAACTGCTTTTGTCCATTCATCGAACTCGTGTTTCGCAACGGGATATTTTTCGTGGCCACTTGCGGAAATTTTAAGCGTCTCCTTCAGGCCAGGCTCGACAGGTTTGGCCGTGGAGAGCCGGAGCTTGACGTTTAAATTGACCATGCCGCCGGATTCCTCAACCGCCCCATCAGCCTCGAACTGGAGTCCGACCGGGAGCGTCTTCAACGCGGTAGGTCGTATGCGGAACGGAGCCGCAGCATCTGGAGGATCGAACTCCGTCGCAGTCATGTATTCCTCCACCACCGAGAGCACACCACGCGACCCAGATTTCATGCACAGCATCGTGTGCGACTGGAGTTTGGTTTGGCCGTTCTTCAGGCGCTGCTGAGTGAAAGTCGCAAAGTCAGCGTTTTGCACCGTCTGCCATGCCGCAGCATCCTGGGCAGGAATCTCGAAGATGAGGGTTTCGATTTCGACATCGTGTTGTGTGACCGCAGGTGCGTCAGTGCTGGTGTCGAGGTGGCTG
>JBDNIB010000755.1:0-4362 GCA_041688535.1 Prosthecobacter sp. | reverse complement strand
CTGGCGCGTGGGCAGAAGATGGTCCCGGTCGAGGTCGGCGACGTGCTGGCGGTGCCGAATGTGGGCGCGTATGGCCTGACGGCGAGCCTGGTGGGCTTTTTGAGCCATGAGACTCCGGCAGAGGTGGCTTATCGTGCTGGCGAAGTGGTGGAGACGTGGTATCTGCCGTGCTGGCACGGCCAATTCCGTGTCATCTGACTCTTGCCTCGTTTCAATCGCCGTTCATGACCGCCACCGACATTGCCACCCAGCTCCAAGACATTTTGCGCCCCCATCTGCGTCTGCTCGCGGCAGATGCCGCCGTGCCGATGGACGAGGACCTCGGCAGGCTGGGGCTGGACTCGATGGCTTCCATTGACCTGCTGATGGAAATCGAGGCGCAGCTCGGCGTGCAGATTCCTGATGAAATGATGACGGTGGACACCTTTGCCACCGGCAATCACTTGCTGGCGGTGATTGAGAAGCTGGTGTGAGGCGGCCTTACAGCCCCCAGTCGCCCTCGGCGAGTACGGTGCGTTTGGGCAGTGATTTTAAACTCTCGGGAATCGCGAAGTAGTGGCAGGTGTGCTCCGTGCGCTGGTGCAGCACGGGTGCGTGATCCCAACTGGTGTCGTTGGGAAAAGCCGCGAGGGAGAGCAGGCGTTCGTTGCCCAGCAGGGCTGGTCGGCGCACCAATTCTCCGACGAGGGCATGCAGCTCGGTGTGAGTTGGGTCGGTGGTGAAGTGATCAATCTCCTCCCACGCAGGCAGGCCGCGAATTTCGGTGGGGGCGAGGATCAGATAGCTGCTGAGACAGCCTGCATGGTCGATGACGCCGATGAATTCATGCCGTCGCATCGTGGCGGCGCAGAACCAGCGCAAATAATCAGGCGTGATCCATTTTTCGATGCCGCTGGCTGACAGGCAGGGCAAGGCGCCGCTCTTCACCTCCGCTGGATCGCGAATGAGGCGTGCTCCGGCAGGCAAAGCGGGCCATTTTCCGCGCCGTAGGAGTTTCCCCAGCCAGCCGAGGACGACGAAGCGGCGTCGAAACTCTCCCACCCGCGCCCAGCCGCCGCGTGCCATGAGCGCCTGCACCTCGGGGGAAGGGGTGGTGTCCGCGATCAAGGTGTCCGCACTCAGCCGCCGCAGTTTGAGGAACATGGGCAGGCTGGCATTGCGATGGGCGGGATCAATGCGCCAGGTGGAGGCGATGACGGAGGGCGTAGGCCGTCCATTCACCGCATAGCAGGCGGGAATGAGCGCCATGAAACCGACGATGGCTCCCTCATGCCGCAGCAGCCAGCCGCGTTCGCCGTGCATGCTGGCAAAGGGATTGTGGTCCCACCAGTGGGCGAGCCGACGTTGCCAGAGTTCTGGCGTCAGCGGCTGCGGATCAGTGGCGATGAGCCAGGGAACCAGCTCGGCCCGGGCTTGGGTGGAGTCTTGATAATCTTCAATCTGGCAGCTCGGCATGACACTCGATAGATGGTACGCGGAGAGGGATTCGAACCCCCGACCAACTCGATGTAAACGAGCCGCTCTACCACTGAGCTATCCGCGCCAAGAAGGTATCGCGATGTATCGCGGAGAAGGGCACTGCGCAATCACGCATTTGCACGCAACCAAGCAAAGCTGCGCTCGGCCTCGCCTTTTTGGTAGGCGATTTCGGCGTCTTTTTTGCCAGGGCCGTCGGGAGCTTTGAAGCTGTCGATTTTTTTGCCGCGTTTGGCCATGGCAAGCCAAGCTTTGAACATGTCGCTGTCGCGATGGCCGGGGAAAATTTTCCAGAACTCGTCTTTCTGGTGCTCAAACGGCCGGGCGAAGCCGGAAATGGTCTCGACTTGCAGCGGGACGCCGGGGGCGAGCTCAGCGAAGCGTTTGGCGTAGAGTTTGTAATCGGTGAGGCCCTCGCCCACAGCAGTCCATTGCACGACGACAGCGCCGTTGTCGTCCTCCCACAGCATGCTGTCACGCACGCTGCTGCAAATGGTGAGCGGGCCGAGGATTTCGAGGTGAGCGAGTGGTTCTTCGAGCGCCCAGACGGCGTTGCCGGGGTCGATGTTTGCACCGACGTAGCCTTTGCCCGCCGTTTCGATCAGCGCCTTCAATTCGTGTGACTGCATGTCACCAGCGTGGTTTTCGATGGCGATTTTGATACCTTCGCCCTCCGCCTTCGCCTGACAGGCTTTGATGGTCTTGATGGTCTCCTCCATGTGCTTCTGGATGCCGCCATCGGTGCCGCGATCTTTTTGATTGCCGAGGTAGCAGCGTGCCACGGGCGAACCGAGCGCTTTGGCGAGGCGGATGGTGAGGCCCAGATGCTCCTCGGGCGTGCCGTAGGTGTCCTTCCAGGTGTTGGAGGTCTGGCAGACGCTGCCGGTGCCGACGTACAGTTTCAAGCCTGCGCGATCGGCCTGCTCTTTGAGGCTTTTGAGATAAGCGTCCTCGAAGTTTTCAAACACATGCAGTTCGGAAATGAACATGGTGTCGAGCTTCAACGACGCAGCGTAGTCGATGAACTGCGCTGCCTTCCAACCCGTGGCGCGCACGGCGAAATGATCAAGGCCGATGGCGAGTTTGGCACCGGTGGCGGCTGATGAGAATGAGGTCGCCGCAGTGGCGGCGAGGGATTGCGCGAGGAAGGAACGGCGGTTCATGCCGCGCATGCTAGCGGAGCCGCTTCGGCTGTCGATCACGAATCGTGCGTGCCGCCAATCAGCGGATGATCAATTTCACCGCACCCTGGCCCTGGCTGTCATCCGAGGATGAGACGAGGAGCTGCGCGAGGTGGTGGCCGCTGCGCCAAGGGGCACCATTGATGGGTTTCACCTGGAGCAGGTAGGCACCTGTGCCGACATTGCGGAAGGAGGTGATGTTGTTGCTGAACGGGGACTGCTGGCCGGGAACCTCGAAGTATTCCATCAGCGTGAAGTGGTCCTTGGTGAGGTCAGTGACGGGCCAACCAGCGCTGCTGACGAGCGCCATGATGTTCGCGGGGTGCGAGTTGCCATTGGCGGCTGTGCCGGCGGAGGCTTGGGCGGACACGGTGAGCGCCGTGTTACCCGTGGCTCCGGATTTGATGACGACTTTGGGCGTGGCTGGAGCAGCAGGCTGGACAGGCTTCGGAGCAGGTGCTTCGAAGAAGGGTTGCAAAATGGGCGCTGGCTCGGCCTTCTTGACAGGCGCGGCTGGTGTGGTCTTGGCTGGCGCAGGCTTTTTCTTGGTGGGAGCGGCTTTTTTGGTGGGAACCGGCTTCTTCTTGGCAGGCGCGGGCTTCTTTTTAGAGGCGGCAGGTTTCTTGGTTGGAGCGGGCTTTTTAGCGGATGCCTTCTTGGGAGCAGGTTTTTTGGCCATGATGTTAATTGGGTCGGAATTGTTTCAATTTCTGCGAGACTAGCAATACTACCGGTCATCTGTCGAGATTCCTCTTGGTATGAGAGCGTAAAAAATCAAACGCTTGGACTGGTCAGGATGGCGTAGTGAGGTGTTTTGTGGCTCATTAGGAGGTCCAAATCAGTCAGTTTGAGGGGACTCGCGGTGTTGCTTATGAATGCCCCAGAAGCTCTCGGTTTGAGGGTATCTCTAATGCCTTCAGTTGATCGAATGAACACTATCGAGTAATTCTATTTGAGCCAAAGATTCTGAAAATAGATGATTGCTAAAATCACGATCTCTAGATTATAAGGACTAGTTAAAATTTTAGTTTTCGTGCTGCTGGCCATATTCCGCTTGGGTTGGTCGCCAGATACTTCGGTTTTTATATGAACGCGCTCCCTGCAGTTGGATTTACCCTGCCGCGCCTCTTTCACCGGCCAAGCCGGAAGGGGGAGCTGTCTGCGCGAGCATGGCTGGCGGGGATTTCCAGACTCATTGGATTTTCCCAAGGGGGTAGCTGGCCCTGGTTTGGCACCTCGGACGCGATGGATGACCTCATGCCATGGGTACGTGGCAGCTTGGTTTCCCGGCCTGGCGCTGGGGGCGGCGGAGAGGCACCTGATCCAGGCTCCTCAGAGCATATTTCGCGAAATATGCCCTTTTATCATGCCCCGGTGCTGCTCGCGGAGGTGATTGAACTGCTGCAACCCGCGCCAGGAAAGCTCTATTATGATGGCACGCTCGGTGGTGGCGGCCATTCCGAGGCGCTGCTGCAGCATGGCGCACGCGTGGTCGCGATGGATCAAGATGCCAACGCATTGAAGCATGCCACGGAGCGGTTGAAACCCTTCGCTGCCCAATTCTGTGCTCTGCGCGGCAACTTCCGCAACTTCCCGCAAATCGTGGAAGAAACCAGCGTCTCCGGCTTTGACGGCATGCTGGTGGACATCGGCGTGTCGAGCCATCAGCTCGACGATGCATCACGCGGCTTTTCCTTCATGCGTG
>JBDNIB010000754.1:0-2427 GCA_041688535.1 Prosthecobacter sp. | reverse complement strand
GAGCCTTCGATCAACGTGACCCGGTGCCCCTCCTGCGCGAGACGCAGCGCACAGGTGAGGCCGGAGATGCCGCCGCCAAGCACGGCGATGGATTTGGTGGAAGCAGGCATGACGGGAGCTGGTGGAGATTAAGCGCGGCCGCGCACCTGGGAGCGGAGTTCGTGCAATGATGGTTCCTCGGCCTGCGGGAGCACGTCTTTGGCCCAGTAGCGGCCGATGACGGTGAAGTAGCGGCGGATGGTGCGCATGATGCGCATCTTGCTGACACCGACCTTGAGGTCGTAGCGCAGCGTGTAGGGAATCTCGATGGCGCGGGCACCGACCCAGCGCAGGCTGAGCAACAGTTCGAGCATGCAAGCGAAGCTGGATTCTTCGAGGAACTTGGGGCCGGTGTTTTTGATGAGACGGCCGAGCGTGAGGCTGCGGTAGGCACGGAAGCCGGTGGAGTAGTCGCGCACGTTGCGGTAGGGCAGCAAGGTCTTCATCATGGCGAAGCAGCCCCAGCTCAGCACCTGGCGGAAGAAGGGCACGCCCTGCACCACGCTGCCAGCCTGGAAGCGGGAGGCGATGACGACATCGGCGTCGCCCTGCTCGATGATCTTCACCATGTCTTGGATATAGATGGGGTTGTGCGTGTTGTCGGCGTCCATGACCACGACAGCATCGCCAATGAGCCAGCCTTCACGCAGGCCGGTCTGGATGCCTTCTCCCAGCCCCTTGTTCACTTCATGCTTCACCAGTTTCAGCGGCATCGTTTTGGCATACTCCAGCGCGATCTCAGCGGTGCGATCCTGCGAGCCGTCATCGACGACCACGACGGTGTACTTGAACGGCATGGTGCTGACCGTGCTGCGGATGTTCTCCAGCAGGGTGGGCAGGTCTTTCTCCTCGTTGTAGGCGGGGAGTACGATGGCGACTTCGTTGATCTGGGTCGGTGTTTTCATGGTGATGTTGGAGTTATGCGGGCTGAGTGGAAAGGCGGGGCTGGGTGCTGTGCATGGCGGCAAAAGCTTCAGCGTGCTCGCTCATTGTGCCGGCCTGCCAGTGCTGCTGTAGGCTGCGCACCGCGTGCTCGACGAGGGCGATTTTTTGCTGCGCGGGCAGCTTCATGCCGGGGAAGAAGCGCAGTTCCGGCACGTCCTGCACATCGAGGAAATCGGTGGGATGCAGCAGCAGCGATGGCGCGACACCACGCACGCGACAGAGCGTGACAGCGCTGTTCCAGTAGAGTTTGGCCAGCAGCTCCGACTTCTGCGCGAGGAACATCAAATAGGTCGTGTGAACCGGCAACCGCAGCAGCGGCATCGTCGTCACCGGCAGTTCGATGAGACCGTTCGACCACGCAAAGGGACTCAGCGTACCGAAGGCATCGCTGAATTTGCCGTACAAGCCGCCACGTTGTTTTTTCTCCTCAGCGGAGAGTTTCGAGTTCAGGAAAAAGAACAGCCGAGCCACCGGGCCGAGCGCACTCGGAAAAATCGAGGCATCATAGTCGTAACCGCGTTCAGTGAGCACCTCACGCACCAGCGGCGAGGTGCTAAAACCGGGACCGCGAAAGCCGCGCGTGGTTTTGCCAGTGACAGCGGCGATGGCGTTTTCCGCGCCGCCGATTTCCGCATGAAGCTGCTCACGGCTGTAGAGGTGCAGCCAAGGCTCGTGCATGAACGAATGATTGGCGATCTCATGCCCGGCCTCGGCGATTTTTTTCAAGGCAGCGCGGTTCGACTCAATCGTGGCGTCCTGCCCGACGATGAAAAACGTGATGCGCTGGCCGCAGCGGTTCAGCATGTCGAGGATGCGCGGCACGACCAGATCCAGATAGCTCGGAAAACTCTCCCAACCCGAAACGCCCTGCGTTTTCAGGTAGCTCCAGAGATTGTCGAGATCGAGCGAGATGCTGGCGGCGTGTTTCATGAGCAGCGGGGAAGAGCAGGGGGCTTCAGGCCGCGAGACGCATCGGCTCGATGGCAGTGTTCGTCGTTTTGGCACCGAACAGCAGGTCGCAGATGCGTTCCGCCGTGTGGCCGTCGCCAAAGACATCGCGGGAGCGGCTGGCATTGGCGTGCCAGACTTCGTCGATCAAGGCCATGCGCAGCATTTCGCGCAAACGCTCAGGGGATTCGCCGACGAGACGCGCGACACCGCATTCCACCGCTTCGGGACGCTCTGTATTTTCGCGCAGCACGATCATCGGCTTGCCTAGCGCCGTGGCTTCCTCCTGGATGCCGCCGGAGTCGGAGACGATCATCCACGCGCTGGACAGCAGATGCACAAAGTCGCAGTAGCCCATCGGGTCGGTCAGGTGGATGCGCGGATGCTGATCCAGCTCGGCGGCCACAGTGGCACGCACGTTTGGATTCGGATGCACCGGGAAAATCATGCACAGGTCCGGCTCGCTCTCGATGAACTCGCGCAGCATGCGCAGGT
>JBDNIB010000753.1:0-5558 GCA_041688535.1 Prosthecobacter sp. | reverse complement strand
TCCTATGCCGTCGGCTGCATGATGGGCCGCTATTCCCTCGACCACCCCGGCCTCATCCTCGCCGATGCCGGCGCTACCGTGGAAGACTACGTCCGCATCATCGCAGAGAAAAAGGCATCGAATGCACCCACAGCGGCGCACGATTCTCCCTCTCCGCCCGCAGCGGGGGGAGAGGGCCGGGGTGAGGTGGGTTCTTCATTCACAATTCACAATTCATCCTTCGCTCCCGACGCGGACGGCATCATCCCCGTCCTCGATGGCGAGTGGTTCGAGGACGACATCGTGGCCCGCACCCGCGATTTCCTCCGCGCCACCTTCGGCGAAGCCACCCTGCGGGAGAACCTCCGTTTCATCGAAGAATCCCTGGGCCGGGAACTGCGGGATTATTTCCTCACCGACTTCTACAAGAATCATCTCCAGACCTACAAGAAGCGCCCCATCTACTGGATGGTCCAGAGCCCCCGCCGCGGCTTCAGCGTCCTCCTCTACCTGCACCGCTACACCCGGGACACGATGAACCTCGTCCTGAACCGCTACCTCCGCGACTACCAGGCCAAGCTCCGCAACCGTCTCGCCCACGTCACCAGTCTGCAGGTCACCGCCCCCACCGCCAAAGCCAAGACCGAAGCCCGCAAGGAAGCCGACAAGCTGACGAAGATCCTCCACGAGTGCGACGAGTGGGAACGTCAGACCGTCCTCCCCCTCGCCCAAGCCCGCATCGAACTGGATCTCGATGACGGCGTGAAGACCAACTACCTGAAACTCGGCGAAGCCCTCGCCCCCATCGCCGGGTTGGCGGCGAAGGAAGACTGACTATGGCTGTCTTGATCGAAGGAATCTCTGTCGTCGCCCGCCAAGACGCGGTCGAAAGGAAATATCCGGGCGGGTGGGCGGCCTTTGCCAAGAACCCGCCGAACAATACGTTTTGTGCCGACGATTCGCTGGCGAGGGTAGGATTCATGAACCCAGATGATGTTCGCGCTTATGTCACCATGCTGGAGCGCAGTGGACTGATCTTTCAAGATGAAGGACGCGCAGTTGACTTTGCGGTTGTGGATCAAAGTCGGAGACCGACCACGCCGGTGGAGTGGTTAAGCTTGGGAAAAATCGAGATCAAAGGCTGCGAAATCACGATAGCGTGGATCGGCGAGGAATACGATGGGGGTGTAGCGTTCCCCTCCGGGTGGAGTCCTGAGGGAGCACTTCGATTCGTCGCAGCCGATGACATGGACGACCGGATGAAGTTCCTGCGCCGCGAAAATGGCGTGGAAGTCTATCTGGACCTTCGCACTGGGAAGGAAATGTATGTCGGAAGGCCGCGAGTCGACGGTGGGGGTGAAGATTCGGCGTTCATCGCCTTGCAGGCCGTCATTCACGAAGCGCTGGAGATCGAAGCGGAAATGGAGCCATTGAAAGCACTGGGAGACGCCGAAGGGCTGGTGCCGCTGGTCGGTAAGCTCCGACGCGATCTGCTGCCATCCGCCATCGCCTGGACCGAAGGCGAAACTGCGGAGATGGCTTTTCCCTATTTTGTCGCGGGAGTGATCCACCGGATCCTCGGAGAAAAGGAGAAAGCGGAGCAATTTCTGAAGGATGCCAATCGCCGGCAACCGCGGGTGCTCAACACCTTGCGAGAATTGGTCAGAGCGCTCGGGGAGCAAAACCGCCCAGCAGAGGCATTGCCGTTCGCACGAGAAGCGGTGGAAGTCGCGCCGCTGGACGCCGGAGCCTGGGGCAATCTCGCCATGTGCCTGATCCAGTGCGGGGAAATGGACGAAGCGCAATCGGCATTCCATGAGGCCCTATTGATTGACCCGCAGGATCCGATTAACCGGACCATCCGCGATAACTACTTCTCCGAAAAATGAAACGGATTCACGACAGCCTTCATCATGTGTTTCAACGCCATCGTCTGGTCTTTTGGTATGACGCCACGGGGGAGTGGGCGGAGACCTTCCACGCCTACCCTGACAACAGCGTGACGAGGCTCAGCGTCGAGCGCAATGAGTTTGGCACCAAGGTCCGCGTGGTGCGTGATCCGAACCCGGACGCCAAGTTCCTGATCTATGTGCCCACGACCCGCCCGGCGGATGCGGACAACTGGCTGCTGGACCTGCTGCTGCAAGGCTATGAATACAAGGCGGACAAAGCCTCGCTAGCCCTTCAGGAGGTCGGCCTGCCGCATGAGTTCCTGCATCTCGCCGAAGCGCACGGCAAGTATTTCGCCAGCACAAAGCGTGTGCAGTCCCTGAAGGAACTGATTGGCGGTGACGACCAGAGCCGGGACATCCGACTCAAGATGATGGCGGTGCTGGCCGATACAGCGGTGGAGGTGGATGCAATGCTGCTGCGATTTCTCCACACCGATCCAGAGGAGGATTTGCTGGCGACCGATCCTGTGGCGGAGTGCTTCGAATCATCAGCCTTGGCAGAGCCGTTTTGGCAGGAAGTGGAGCGCCTCTTTGGCTACAAGGCGGCAGCCCCCGCCCTACGGGACTTCGCCGTGTCCCTCTTCCGTGGGGCTAATCCGCTGGAGTCTCAAGCAGCACTGCACCCACACGCGAAAGTCTTCCTGCAACGGTGGAAGGACAGTCAAGCCCACAGCACTTGTTTCCGCGATTGGTCACGCCACATGGAGAAGGAATTGCAAATCGCGACGGCGCTGGGGGGGCTGGACGTGCGGAAAACGCTGAACGACTGCGACACATTTGAGATCTTCGAGAAGTTCACGCTGCATCAACTCTGCCAAGCATTTGCCAACGGGACAGCAGCGGTGGACCTCCGCGCGGTGGTGCAGCAGCGGCGTGGCTCCATCTGGTGGCCGCAGCACGCGCATGGTTATACTGCACTGGAACAAGCGGTGGAACTGCGTGAGCTGCTGGCCGGTGCCGAGCTGACGATGGATTCGGTCACGAGTGGTGTGAGACGCTATGTGACCACGTGGTGGCGGATCGACATGGCCTACCGCCTCTGCACCTGGAACCTGCGACGCTACGGTCAGGTGCAGGTGATGGAGCAGATCTCCCAATGGGTGGAGAAGTCCTACGTGAACAATTTCCTGCTTCCGCTAGCTGACCGCTGGAGTGATCAAGTGCGCACCATGGAAACGTGGGAATGCGCTGGCGTCATCGCCCAAAGGGGTTTCTTCAGCCACTACGTGCAGCCTTTCCTGAGCAAGGGGCAGAAGGTGTTTGTGATCATCTCCGATGCCCTGCGCTATGAAGCGGCGTCTGACTTTGCCCAGCGGCTGCGCTCCGCGAATCGCTGGACCGCTGAGGTGGAGGCACTCTTTGGCTCCCTGCCGTCCTACACCCAGCTCGGTATGGCTGCTTTACTGCCCGGCCAACAATTGGCCGTTGATGCAACGACGGCGACCGTTACTGTGGACGGACGCAGTGCCACGGGCACGGCCAACCGGCGAGAGATCCTGAGCCTCGCCTGTGACAGCAAGGCCACCGCCATCCAAGCCGAGGATTTCCTGGAATTGAACACGAAGACTGAGGGGCGTGCGCTGGTGCGCGATCACGAGGTCATCTACATCTTCCACAACGTCATCGATAAAACCGGTGATGCCGCTAGCACCGAGGCTAAAACCTTCGATGCCGTGGAAAATACCTTCGCAGAACTCGACCTGATCATCAAGAAAGTGGCGAACATCAATGGCAGCAATATGCTGCTCACGGCGGATCATGGCTTCCTCTTCCAGCAGGACGATGTCGCCAAAGACGATGCCACGCCACTGCCAAACGCCGGCGAATGGATGTTCAAAAACCGCCGTTTTGCTCTCGGACGCGACATCTCAGCGAACGCCAAGGTGAAAACATTCACCAGCGCAGCCTTGGGACTGGGTGGTGACTGGTCAGCCGCGCTCCCTCTCTCGCTCGGGCGCTTTCCGCTTCAAGGCTCCGGGATGCGCTACGTTCACGGCGGCAGCAGTCTGCAAGAGGTGGTGGTGCCCGTGGTCAAGATCCACAAAGCCCGTGCAGATGACACCGGCAGGGTAGAGGTGGAGCTGCTGCGTGTGCCTGCCAAGATCACCACGGGTCAGCTTTCCATCGCACTCTTCCAGGACCGGCCCGCCCAAGGCAAGGTGCTGCCCCGCACACTCCGTATCGGCATTTATGCCAAAGACGGCACCAGCCTGTCTGAGATCAAGACGCAGACCTTTGATTCCAAAGAGTCGGAAGCTCGCCAGCGGGAGACGACCCTGCTCCTGGTGCTATCAGCCGCCGCCGATGCCTTCAACAACAGTGAGGTGGATCTGCGCCTCGAAGAAACTGTCTCCGGCACGAGCCAGATCGTGACTTACAAAACGCACAGCCTCAAACTTCAGAAACCCTTCACCACCGACTTCGATGAACATTGAATCCAATCCCGATCCCGTAGCCCCAGAAGAGCAGGAGCCATTTGTCTCCACGCCTCGTCCCTTGAGTCCGTTGGATCAAAAAATCCTCCAGCACTTTCCTGGTTTGGTGGTGCGCAAAGACCTGACGAAAGGACTGAAGCAGAACGCAGTTGTCCCCACTTATGTGCTGGAATACCTGCTGGGACAGCATTGTGCGACTGACGATAACGAGGTGATCAAGGCTGGCCTGGAATCCGTGCAAAAGATTCTGGCCAAGCACTATGTTCATCGAAATCAGGCGCAACTGGTGAAGTCCACGATCAAGGAAAAAGGGCGGCACAAGGTGATCGACAAGCTGACCGTGGAGCTGAATGACAAGGGTGGCTTTTACGAAGCCGAATTCACCAATCTAGGCCTCAAAAAAGTGCCCGTGTCCGATGACTTTGTGCGCCGGTATCCCAAGCTGCTGGTGGGCGGGATTTGGTGCATCACGGATGTGACTTATGAAGTCGCCGAAGACCCCAAAGCAAGTCCATGGCAGATCGACACGCTGAAGCCAATCCAGGTAGCCAGTGTGGACTACGAGCAGTTTCTGGCAGCCCGGGCACAGTTCACCACCGAAGAGTGGATGGACGTGCTGATGCAGAGCGTGGGCTTCAATCCCGAGATGTTCGGACGACGTGCCAAGCTACTGACGTTGATCCGCCTCATCCCCTATTGCGAGCGCAACTACAACCTCCTCGAGCTCGGCCCCAAGGGCACCGGCAAGTCCCACATTTACGCGGAGTTCTCTCAGCATGTCATGCTCATTTCCGGCTCAGAAGTTACGGCACCCAAGCTCTTTGTGAGTAACTCCAGCGGCAAGATCGGCCTCGTCGGCTACTGGGATTGTGTCTGCTTTGATGAGTTCGCCGGCAAAGACAAGAAGGTGGACAAGGCGCTGGTGGACATCATGAAGAATTACATGGCCAACCGCACGTTTTCACGCGGGATTGAACAGCTCACGGCTGAGGCCTCCATGGTCTTCATGGGCAACACGAAAAAGTCCGTGGCCTACATGCTCAAGCACTCCCATTTCTTTGAGCCACTGCCGGACAAATACATCGACTCCGCCTTCCTCGACCGCATCCACGCCTACAACCCTGGCTGGGAGGTCGCACCCATCCGCCATGAATTGTTTACCAACGGATACGGTTTCGTGGTGGATTTCATC
>JBDNIB010000752.1:0-4228 GCA_041688535.1 Prosthecobacter sp. | reverse complement strand
GAGGTAGTCTTGGCTAACGGCGAGTTCGGCATCGAAGAGCTTCAAATAGGGGTCTGTGTCTGCGGCAGTGGCAGGACGCCGAAACGCGGCGGTAATGAATGCGGGCAGTTGTTTGCGTGAATCAGCCACCGGATCGGGGCTGTCAGCGGTGAAGACAGGTTTGTAGCCCGCCTTGCCCTTCATCCACGCCTGCGCGGGCGACAGTTCACGCAGTTTCGCACTGCCGAGCAACATCGTTTGCCCGCGTGGCGGCCATGCGGTGACGATGGGGCCTTCGAGCGTGACACCCAACAACGCCATGCCTTCACCTGGATACTTGCTGGGACCGTCCTTCACCGCTGAATGACCATCCGGTCCGTTCAGACCCTGCGCGCTGATCCAGACACCGTGGCCCTGCGGCAGATGCAGTGTGGCCACCACCGTGCTAGGTTTGCCCACGGGCAACTCGTGGAAACTGCGTGTCACCGTGTCGGTATTGCGGAAATTGAAGCTGCCGGTGCGTAGCGCAAAGACGACCGGCTCCTTGATCTGATAACCGTAACCAGTGACGCTGATCTTGTAGAGGCCGGCGATCTTCGCGCGCAGGTTCGGAATCACGGTGCTGGGAAAACCGCCGTCATTGAACACGACGATGGCACCATCCTCGCGCTTGAGCCAGTGCTTGCCGATGTTGTCCTTGTTGCGGTCGCTTGCGAGTGTGGCGCGCTCCGTTGTCGTCGCGGGTCGCTCCGCCTGAAACAACGCGGCGTTCAGCGCCAGCTCCGCCGCCTCCATGTAGCGCAACATCTGCGTGCCGGAGATGGAGAGCGCCTCGCCGATGTTGTCAAAACCCTGCGCCCGGCCATCCTCCGGCAGCGTGTCGATGATGTTCACCTGCACGCCGAGCAGATCGTTGATCGTGTTCTGGTACTCGCGCCGGTTCAGCCGCCGCAGCACGGTGCCTTTTTGCGCCAGATGCTTGGCCGTCAAATCACCGCCCAACGTCGTCACAAACGCCTGTAGTCCCTTTGCCTCTGGTCTTGGCTTCTTCGGCGGCGGCATCTCACCTGCGGCAACGCGGTCAAACACGCGTACCCATTTTTTCAACGCGGCGGCATCATTCCCATCCGAGGACAGCGTGGACAAATCGAAGTCGCCTTTCTTTACATCGCTGTCATGGCAGTCCATGCAATGCTGGTTCAGGAACGGCTCGATGGCAGGCAGGACGGCCACCGCATGGCCGACGATGCCAACTGCAGCTGAAAAACAAAGAACGTGTGCTCGTGAGATCATGGACACTCCATCCAACGCATGCGGCAGGCGCCTTCTGACGACAAGATTTGCGGGACAACTGGTGAAATGATTCAAGGTGCAACAAAGGAAAGCCCCAGGGCGTTTTAGGGCATCCTCAAATCTCATGAACCGTCGCCGTTTCGTTCTTCAATCCCTGGGTGCCTCGCTGGCCCTGCCTGGTCTCCCATCTCTCATGGCCAAGACGGTGGGTGGCAATGCCGCCGTGCAGGCGGCCAAGGGCGCGGGGGCCGGAGCGCGGCGTTTTGTGGCGATCGGGAATCTGCTCGGATACCAGACGAAGCAGCTTTTCCCGACGACCAAGGGCCGCAGCTACGAGAAGACGACGCTGCTGGAACCGCTGTGGGAGATCCGCAAAAACATGACCGTCTATCGCGGCCTCGATCACGGCGTGAAGGGCGGGCACTTCGCAGTGCATTCCTTCCTCTCCGGCGTGCTGAATTCGGAGGCGCAAAACCGCCCCGAAGGCAATGTGACCATCGACCAGTATCTCGCGGACGAGATCGGCTTTGAAACGCGTTTCCCATCGCTCACCGTCGGTTCCGAAGGCGGCATTCATGGCGGCTGCCAGATCGCGTGGACGAAGTCGGGCGTGCGGGTGCCACCAGTCACAAATCCAGCGGAGCTATTTGAAAAGCTGTTCGTCACCGACTCACCCGAACGTCGGGCGCGGCGCGTGGAGGAAAACAAGGTGCAGGCCTCGATTCTCGATTCCGTTCTTGAGGAGGCAAACAGCCTCTCCAAGCGGGTGAACCAAGAGGACAAGGACAAGCTGGACGAATACCTGACCTCCGTCCGCGATGTGGAGAAGCGTCTCGAATTGCGCCAGCGCTGGACCAGCCAGCCGAAGCCGCAAGCGCCGTTTGAAAAGCCCGCGAATCACAACGCGGTGGAGGATCTGCCGATGCTCTATGAAATGATCGCGCTCGCCTTGCAGTCGGACAGCACGCGCATCGCCACGCTGGAGATCGGCGGTGATTTCATGCCGCAACATCTCGGCATCAAAAAGGACTGGCATGGGCTCTCCCATCACGGCAACGACCCGGAGGCCGTCGCGAGCCTCGTCACGCTGGAGAAATACCAGATCGAGCACTTCGGCAAGTTCGTCGCCCGTCTGGCGAAGATGAACGACGGCGAGCGCACGCTGCTCGATTCCACCACCGTGCTTTTCGGCAGCGGCATGGGCGACGGCAATTCGCATAAGAACTCCGACCTGCCCATCCTCCTCGCGGGTGGTGGCTACAAGCATGGCGAATTCCGCCAGGTGGCCAATCAAGGCATCAACAAGGTGCCGCTGTGCAATCTCTTCGTGGACATCGCGCAGAAGATGGGCGTGGAGACTGATTCGTTTGGCAGCAGCACCGGACGTTTCGCGTGATGCGCATCGATCTTCAGGCCAATTTAGTCGCCGGCATGCTGGTGATGGCTTTCGCGTCCGCTGCTCATGCCGACGACACACCGCCACAACTCGTGCAGCAGTTTCTCGGCAAATACTGCCTGGAGTGCCACGACGTGGACACGCAGAAGGGCGACCGCTCCTTTGAGAAGTTCGTGCTACCGTTGAAGTCAGTGCCCGATCTCATTGAAGCGCGGGACATCATTGATCAGCTCACGCTGAAGGAGATGCCGCCGAAGAAGGCCGACCAACCGAAGGATGAGGAGCGGCTCGCGATGATCGCGGCACTGCGTGTGGGCGCCGTGGCGGCGTATGGCAAATTTCAGAGCACCGGCAGCCGCACCGTGATGCGCCGCCTTTCCAGCCGCGAGTACGAAAACACGCTCGCCGTGCTGTTTGGACGCCGCGTGGACACGCTAGGCCTCACGGCGGATTTTCCGAAGGAGAAGACGAGCGAGCACATGGATACGATCGGCAAGTCGCTCGTGACCTCCGGCTTTCTCGTCGATCAGTACTTCCAGTCCGCGAATCGCCTCGTCGAGGCACGTCTCGGCAAGCCGGAGACGCAGCCGAAGGACTGGCACTTCAATAGCCACTTTCTTCAATACGAGGAGTTGAGCGGCTCGCACAAATCCGCCTTCAACTACCGCTACCTCTGCCTCTACGAGCAGCCGAACACCGACACGCGCCAAGGCGGCTACGGCCACATTGAGGACTTCAAGCAGGGCGTGCCCGTCTCCGGCCTCTACGACCTCGAAGTCGAAGCCACGGCGTTGCATCGCGATACGCATTACGATCCCACCATCTTCGGCATCGACTTCTCAGAACCCTTCATCCTTGGCGTCGTCCCCGGCGACGTCACCAAAGGCCACATCCACTACCCGCAGGCCATTGAGCCACTGCTCGCCTGCGCCGTGGTGCCGGACAACAAGCCCACCTGGTTCAAATTCCGTGTGTGGCTCGAAGCGGGGCAAACCCCGCGCTTCATCTTCCCGAACGGCCCCTATGAATCGCGTGCGTCGGTCGTCACGATCAACAAGCGCTACAAAGACGAGTTCAAGGGCGTGACCGGCACGTCCGGCGTCGGTCGTGCGCACATGCTGACGCAGGGTAAGCTGCCGCACATCCGCATCAGCGAGATCAAAATCCACGGTCCCGTTCCCGAGAAAAACGGCAGTGCCGAGGAAGTGGCCGTGTTTGGCAAAGAAGGCTTCCAGGCGGATCGAGCGCTCGATCAGCTCATTGCCTTCGCGGAGAAAGCGTATCGCCGTCCGCTCACCGATGCCGACCGCAAACCCATTCGCGCGATGTATGACAAGAGCATCGCTGAAAAGATCGCGCCGCGTCAGGCCGCGCTCGATGCGCTGAAGTTGATCCTGTGTTCGCCCTCCTTCCTCTACCTCAGCGAAATCACCGACGAGTCCGCCAAAATTCTGAAGCCCTACGATCTCGCCACGCGACTCTCCTTTGCCCTGTGGGCCACGCCGCCGGATGACGCACTGCTGGCCACCGCGAAATCAGGCAAGCTCACGCAGGACGCCG
>JBDNIB010000751.1:0-1975 GCA_041688535.1 Prosthecobacter sp. | reverse complement strand
GGTGGCGGATCGAATCCGGGCGGCGGTGGCACGGCGGAGTCGGCCTCGGAGTCGGCCTTGGCGGATCTGGGACCAGGTGCGGACGCGCAAAGCAACGCGGAGACGCGGCCCGTGGGGCAAGCGACGGGCAAGGCGGGTCGCGAGCTGCCGGAAGAGTTTAAATCGGGACTGGATGCGTATTTCAACAAGCTGGAGTCGGGAGGCGGGGGGAGATGAGCATGGGGCGTGGAGCATGGAGCATGAAGCTGGCGCTAACGCTGTTGCTCGTGGGCAGCGGATTCGTGCAGGCGCAGACGTTGTCGCGGGCGGAATTGAAAAAGCCGCTATCGGAGGCGGTGGAGAAGGTACTTGTGGAGTTTGTGGCCACCTGCGTGCCGGAGAAGCAGAAGCAGCTCACGACGCAGATGGAGGAAGCAATCCTGGCCATGGACGCCGTGGCGAAGCTCACGCCTGACGAAAAGACGACCTTGCAAACGGCGGCGAAGACAGCAGTGGATGCCGCCGTGAAGTCCTGGCAACCACTGGCGGTGGTGATGATGCGGACTTATTTGAACCGCACATCGAATGCGTCGGCGCTCCGACAAATTGGGGCGTGGAAACCGGAGGTGGCGGGACCGAATGAGCCCATGGAAGGCTGGACGCCGCCGGATGAGGCCGGGAGCTGGCTGGACGCATTGAAAACAAACCTGGGCGAGGCACGGCTTGCCGTCTGGCAGAAAAAAGCGGCGGCTGCGAAGAAGTTGGCGGACAAAGAAATCGCCAGCTATCTCGAACGCTGGGAGGCAGAGTCGCGCGGGCCGATGAATGCGGATCTGCAGGCGAAGGTGACACTGATGCAGGAGCGTCTGAAGCTGCTGGAGGCGCAGGTGACGGACCTGAACCAGGCGGCGAATGCGTTGCTGGAACGACTGACCAGCGCAGAAAAAAAACGCGCTACTGCCATGCTACGCACGCTGACCGCCGAGGCACGGCAGCAGATCATGGGTCGCAGCTCGTTCTACATCCGCTTCGACCGGCCGCGTGGCGTGGCCTGGGATCAATTGTGGGAGAAGGAGGCGGCAAAGGTGCTGTCGGCGGAGTTGATGGCGCAATGGCAGAAGATGGAGAAGGCGGAGCGCGCGAAGGCCGAGGCCGAGCTGGCGGAGATGCTCATGCCCTCCGAGTTTCAGACCGAGCAGCAGATGAACGTGCTCATCGCGGCGGAGATCGATGGCATCACGGTAGCGCTGAATTTGAGCAAAGAACGGCAGCAGGCGCTGGAAAAACTGTCGAAGGAGGCCGTGCAGGAGTCGCTGAAGCAGGCGCGGAAGGGCTGGCTGAAGCAAGCACGGAATTATTCGAGCACGGAGCGCAAACGCATTCGCGGCAATGTGTATTTTGGCGTGAACGAGGAGCAGCAGGCGACGGCGCTGCCAGTGTGGAAAGACGGCCTGAAAAAGCTGCTGTCCGAAGAGGAACGCACGCGCATGGCCACGGAAAGCAAGCAGCGCGAGGAGCGCACCGGCAATGCGATCACCCGCGCCTGCCTGGCGGAGATGGACAAGACGCTGGCGCTGAATGACGCGCAACGTGCCAAGCTGGAACCGCTGCTGCCGGAGCTGATGCGACCGCTGCTGGAGCAGCGCCGCCAGCAGTACTGGAGCTACAACGCCACGCAGTTGTTTCAAAACGCGGGCAAGGCCAAGGAGGACAGTGTCCGCGCCATTCTCGACGAGGTGCAGTGGCTGCACTGGAGAAAACTGACCGCCAAGAGCAGCGGTTCATCGCGTTACACCAGCATGCCTGATATGAACGGCAACATGCCGGAGGTGGCGGACATGGAGGTGGCGATTGCGGCGCACCTGTACAAGATGTTTGTGGCGGAACGCCAAAAGGTGCTGGCGGTGATGATGCCGCAGGTGGAGGATGCCACCCGTGTGCTTCAACTGCCCGCCGCCACCGTGACACGGCTGACCACGGCGGCCAAAGGCGCGGT
>JBDNIB010000750.1:0-2505 GCA_041688535.1 Prosthecobacter sp. | reverse complement strand
TTCTCCTCCGACCAGCGGTCATACCCAAGTTCGCTAAAAGCGATGTCGGCCGCCTGATCAAGCGCCTGTAGCACCTCGCGAGTGAACCGCCAGCCGGTGAGGCGCAGGTCTTTGAGCACCGGTGTGCCGTCGGTGTAACGCAGTGCCTGCAGACGTGTGAGGGCGGGTGAAGCAGGAATCACGCCACTCGCAGCAGCCTTCGCGGCCAGTGTCTGCGTCAGCCCGTCCTCGATCTGGTCGGGAATGCCATTCCGGTTCACATCAGCCATCTCGACGGCGTATTGGCCCGCGAGCTGATAAAAGACGCGGATTTTGTCTGCCTGATGAACGTGCTGTGCAGGTGTCTGCGCAAACAGCAGCAAGGAGAACACCCCCGTCATCGCGATCATCATGAATTCGACATTCCTCATTCTGGTTTCGTCATTGCGCCGTCAGGCGATCACTCCTTTCACCACCGCGCCATGCACGTCCGTGAGGCGGTAGTCGCGGCCTTGGAAGCGGAAGGTGAGCCGGGTGTGGTCGAGGCCGAGCTGATGGAGCAGGGTGGCGTTCAAGTCGTGAACGTGAACGGGATCGCGGGCGATGTTGAAGCAGAAATCATCCGTCTCGCCGAATTGAACGCCCGGTTTGATGCCGCCGCCCGCGAGCCACATCGTAAAGCAGCGGCCATGATTGGTGGCCTCCAGCTTGCCCTGCGAATAAGTCGTGCGGCCGAATTCGCCGCCCCAGATGACGAGCGTCTCATCGAGCATGCCGCGCTGTTTGAGATCGCGAATGAGCGCGGCGGCGGGTTGGTCCACATCGCCGCATTGCAGGCGCAGATCAGAGGGCAGGTTGTAGTGCTGGTCCCAGCCGCGATGGTAGAGCTGGATGAAACGCACGCCGCGCTCCACCATGCGCCGCGCCAGCAGGCAGTTCGCCGCGAAGGTGCCGGGTTGGCGCGATTGCGGGCCGTAGGCGTCCAGCGTGGCCACATTTTCACCGCTCAGGTCGGTCAAATCGGGAACACTGCTCTGCATGCGAAAGGCCATCTCGTATTGCGCGATGCGCGTCGCGATTTCGGGATCGTTCTGCCGTGTGAGTTGTTTCTGGTTCAGCGCAGCGATGACATTGAGCTGATCTCGACGGGTCGCTGCATCCATGCCTGCCGGATTGGACAGATACAAAACGGGATCGCCACTGCTGCGCAGCGCCACGCCCTGATGATTCGACGGCAGGAAGCCCGAACCCCACAGCCGCGCATACAGCGGATCGGCCGGTCGTGCCGCGCTGCCGCGTGACACCATGACCACAAAGGCAGGCAGATCACGGCTCTCGCAGCCGAGGCCGTAGCTGAGCCACGCGCCAAAGCTCGGCCGTCCTGGCTGGTGGTGGCCGGTTTGCAGAAACGTGACCGCCGGATCGTGATTGATCGCCTCCGTCTGCATGGAGCGGATGATGCACAGCTCGTCCACGATCTTCGCCGTGTGCGGCAGCAGCTCGCTGACCCATGCGCCGCTCTGACCGTGGCGGGCGAAGTTGAACAGTGATGATGTGATCGGCAGCGACTTCTGCCCACTGGTCATGCCCGTGAGCCGCTGATCACCGCGCACGCTCGGCGGCAGCTCCTGGCCGTGCAGTTGTTTCAAACCGGGCTTGTGATCAAACAAATCGAGCTGCGACGGTCCGCCGTGCATGAACAAATAAATCACCCGCTTCGCCTTCGGCGCGAAATGAGTCGCCGCACTCGCATCACCACGCATCAGCGATGCCAGCGCTACGCCGCCGAGGCTCAGGCCGTTGTTCTGAATGAATTGGCGGCGGTTCATCGCTTCGTGATCGTCTCGTCGAGATTGAGGATGGTGTGAGCGACCACGGTCCATGAACCACGGCGCTGCAACAGCGCTTCGAGCAGCTTCAGCTCATCTGTTTCGGGTTCCCGTGCTGTCGCGGCGCGGAACATCCAGGCGATGCGATTTTCATGCCCTTCCGACTTCTTTGCGAGTGCCTCGGCGGCGTGAATGAAGGTCTCATCGTTCAGCAGCATCAGCGCCTGGAGCGGTGTGTTGGTGGTGCCGCGTCGCACGGTGCATTTTTCGCGGGTGGGGCCGTCGAATGACAGCAGCAGCGGGGGCGGAGCCTGCCGCTTCACAAAGGTGTAGAGGCTGCGCCGCCACAAGCCCTCCCCAGCATCGGCCACATAGCTGTCCTCGCCATTGTAGGACACCGCTTCCCACAATCCGGGCGGCTGAAACGGCTTCACACTCGGGCCGCCGGTCTTCGGCACCAGCAATCCCGAGAGTGCGAGCGCCTGATCGCGCAGCATCTCGGCGGTGAGCCGACCGCTTGGGCCACGGGCGAGTAGACGACTCTCGGGATCATCAGGGTGAATGATGCGTGAGCTTTGCCGATACGTTTTCGACATCACGATCTGCTTGAGCAGCGCCTTCACATTCCAGCCGCTGTCGCGAAACGATACCGCCAGATAATCGAGCAGCTCAGGATGCGTCGGTGGCTCACCCTGCG
>JBDNIB010000749.1:0-5015 GCA_041688535.1 Prosthecobacter sp. | reverse complement strand
GCTACAGATGGTCGTGTGCGATCAGATGCGCCGCTGGTTTGGCGAGGGCGTCGTCGCCAAGTGGCGGCATCTACGCACCTATCAAATTCGGCATGCGCAGCCGGAAGAGCGGCAGTTGCGTCTGGGAAAGGGGCCGCTGGTGGCCATGATCGAACCAGGGCTCTATCGCTGCGGCGACTGGTGTGAGGATGTCTCCATCAACGGTGCTCTGCTCAGCGGCCGTCGAGCTGGAGAGGCGGTAATGCTAGCGTTGGGAGAGCCGACCCAGGATTGACCGTGGCGGGATTCGCCGCTGAAGGCAGCTCAAACGGATTGATCATAGCCGGGGCGTTGGCGAGCCGAACCTCAACCTTGGTGGGACCGAATTTTTCAGGCTTCTTGTCCGCTTGGTTGCGCAACTCCTGCGCGACACTTTCCGCGTCAGCACGATTGTTGAGTTCCTTGATGAGCACGGTGGTGAAGCCCGGCCCTGCCTGCACCTCGATTTTTCGCGCAGGAACCGCCATGTGGACATGAATCAGCTCTTCCCAGGCGCTGGCATGCTGTAAATCTGGCAGCAGGATGAGTCCGGCCGCGTGCAGCCGCTCATCCTCCTGTAAATCACGCACTGGAGCGGTTGCCTTGGGATTGCTCTGGCAGGCGAGGAGGAAAGATACGGCGGTGAGAAGAAAAAGGCGGGCGATCACAGTTTGAGAAATGCTTTCTGCTTATACAGCCACCAGCAGACCAGCCAAAGCACAAACAGCACCGCGCAGCGATCAATGACTGGCAGCCATTCGGCCGGAAAAGCGGCGGCGGGCAGGTGCTTGTGCAGATGCTCGCGAAGCCACCCCGCGCACAGGCTATTCAGCAGATAAATCGTGATGCTGTTCATGCCCACGACCACCAGCGGAAAGACCAGCCGACGCATCCCGGCGATCTCGACCAGCCAGTAAAAAATCGACAGCATGATCAGCACCCAGCCGCCGCTCAGGATGGCCCACGACGGCGTCCAGATGCGTTTCACCACCGGCATGATGGTGAAACCCAGAATAGTACCCACCAGCAGCAGCACCACGCCGACAATGATCAGCGTGGCGAGCTTGCGCTGCTCCGTGCGGCGGCTGCGCATGAGGAATTCTCCGGTCAGCGCACCGCCCAGCATGGTGGCCAGCGCTGGCACGAAGTTCAGCGTTTGATAGCCGCCTTGATTGTATTGAAACAATTCCGCCCGTGGCAGCAGGTTCAAAAACCAGCGGTCGAATTCTGCGGCGGCATTGGTGTGGATGTTCCAGTGGCCAAAGAAACCCTGCATGACCGCATTCTCCGCGCCCTTCATCCCGGCAATCGCCGTCAGCTCCTCTGCCGAAGGCAGCGGGTGATTGATAAAGAACCATGAATACCCGGCGAGAATGAGAATGATGCCCACCACCATGTATTCCCAGCCCATGCGTGAAAGCAGGAACAGAAAAAAGTAACCGAGGCCGATCTGTGCCAATACATTGGTGAACAGGAACACCGTCTGCTTGTCCCCAGCATGCGTGGACAGCATCACCCCCAGTGCCACCAATAGGATGGAGCGTGACAAGGCATGCCAGGCCATGCCGAAGAACGACTGCCCGTGCTCACGTCGGCGGGCATACGAGAATGGCACAGCGATGCCCACCATGAACATGAAGCTCGGCTGGATCATGTCCCACAGCGAGCAGCCCTGCCACGCCTGGTGCTCAAACTGCGGCTTGATGATCTCCCAAAACGACCCCGGATTCGCCTCCGCCATCTGCACCACGCCGAAGGCCGAGGAGGCCATCAGCAGCATGATGAAACCTCGAAACGCGTCGAGGGAAAGCAGACGATTGGAATGGGTCGGATTCATGGGCCGCAGTCAACGCCGCCCGCACGTCCCGACTATCGCCCACGGGCGTGAAACCCAGCCTCAGGCCGCCGCTTTGAGCACCTCATGCGTGTGAATCGCCGGATTCACGATGTCACGCACGAACTGCGCGGGTTCGGCCCCTTCGCCAAACACATAAATGCGGGTGCGCAGCGTAAGCTTTTTGAGCTCGAAGCCCGGATTCGGCGTGCTGCGGTAATAATTGAGGATCATTTCCTTCTCCAGGTCCAACGCCGCGCCCTTCATGCCGTATTCCAACACGAAAGCGGCTGTTTCAAATGCGGGCTGCCCGCCGGTGCGTGCCTCCTGGCTGATGGGATCAATCAGCACCCGCTGTACAAATGCCTCCAGCGCTGCCGCGTCGCCCTCAAACTCGATCTTGTACAGCCGACCCTCGCGATATTTCAGCGGCAGCGGATGCGGGGCGTAAAGCAGCTTGTGGCAGTCGCTGTCGGAGTCGAACTTGCCGAGGATTTCAAAAAATTGGGTCACGGAGGTGGCAGGAAATGGGTTCCCCGCCTCCCTAGCAAGAACCCCCGCCAGCGCAAGCCCGCAGCCATCCGCCGTGAAGTCTCCCTTGCCTCCGCTGCCCCAGCCTGCTAAAAATCTGCCGTTATGCCTCAAATTCAATTCACCATTCCCGCTGGCGCCTCAGGCGTTCTCGAACTCGACGCCGAACGCATGTCCCTGGGTCGTGCGGATGACAACCAGCTCGTCATCGTGGACGACTCCATCTCCAGCCACCATGCCGAATTGGCCTTTGACGGCGCTTCCTGGACGCTGACCGATCTCGGCTCCACCAACGGCACGAAGTCCGGCGGTGCTCGTATCGAAAGCGTCGGCCTGGCCCATGGCTCGGCCTTCCAGCTTGGCAATGTGGACTGCGTTTTTGTGGATGGCGAAGCCGCCGCCTATGACGCCCCAACCATGACGGTCTCCAGCACTTCCGCCGGTTACGGCAGCCAACCCTATAATGGCCGCCAGCGCACCGGATTCGGCCCCAAGGCCAAGGAAAAAAACCCTGGCGGCGGCTTGCTCACCCTTGTGGGTGTGGTCGGTCTCCTGGCCTGCGGCGCTGCCGTTTACTTCGCTTCCCAGATGGGCGCATCCTGAACCAGCCAGACCACGCGTTTCGCGGCACCGGCTCCTGTGACGGAGCGATCTTGCAGCCTGTCCGGCTGTGATGGTGTGACCTGCGCGCATTCAAAAAAACAACCCCCGCGGCATCCCCGGCCGCGATCCGCAATAGAAGAATCCCATGTCCAATACCATCATCGTCGGCGCCCAGTGGGGTGACGAAGGCAAAGGCAAAATCGTCGATTATCTCACCGAAAACACCGACGTCGTCGTCCGTGCCGCCGGTGGCAACAACGCCGGTCACACCGTCATCAGCAGCGGCAACAAGTACATCCTGCACCTCATCCCCAGCGGCATCCTCTGGAAGGACAAAGTCTGCGTCATCGGCAACGGCGTCGTCATGGACCCGCTCGGCCTGCTCGAAGAAATGGCCAAGCTGCGCGGCCAAGGCGTCACCATCACGCCGCAGAACCTCCTCATCAGCGAAACGGCCCACCTCGTCCTGCCTTACCACAAGGGTCTCGACAAAGCTCGTGAAGCCAAGCGGGGCGACAAAAAAATCGGCACCACCGGCCGCGGCATCGGCCCTGCTTATGCCGACAAAGTCGAACGCGACGGCCTGCGCACCATCTTGATGACGCAGCCAGAGATTCTCGAAGAGGAACTCCGCGACCGCCTCGCCCGCCACAACGAAACCTTCGCCGCGCTCGGTGTCGAACTCGTTCCCGTCGAAGAAACCGTCAAGATCGTGCTCGAAGCCGCCAAAACGCTCGCTCCGCACATCACCAACACCACGGTCTATCTGCATGAGGCCATCAAGGCCGGCAAAAACCTCCTGTTTGAAGGCGCTCAAGGCACCTACCTCGACATCGACCACGGCACCTACCCCTTCGTCACCTCGTCCAACACCACCTCCGGCGGTGCCTGCACCGGTTCCGGCGTGCCCCCGCGCATGATCGACAAAGTCGTCGCCGTCGGCAAGGCCTACACCACCCGTGTGGGCAGCGGCCCCTTCGTCACTGAAAATGACGCCATCGGCGACATGCTGCACAACATGGGCCGTGAATTCGGTGCCACCACTGGCCGCGCCCGCCGCTGCGGCTGGCTGGACGCCGTCCTCGTTAAATACGCCGTCATGATCAATGGTGCCGACGAACTCGCCATCACCAACCTCGACGGCCTGGACGGTCTCGACACCATCCAGATCTGCACCGCCTACACCCTGCGCGGCAAAACCATCCACTATCCGCCGAGCACCGCCGCCGACCTCGCCGCCTGTGTGCCGGTGTACGAGACCCATCAGGGCTGGAAGCAGGACCTCAGCGGCATCAAAAAGGCCGCTGATCTCCCCCCGCTCGCCAAAGCCTACCTCAAACGCCTCGAAGAACTCGTCGGTGCCCGTGTCAGCCTCATTGGCGTCGGTCCTGACCGCGCACAAACCCTCGTCGCCTGAGCGCCGATATTCCATTTGACGCCCGCCGTCCTGCCCCTAGTCTTGCCGCCCTTTTCCCACCATCCCCAGACCATGACCGAAATCCAAATCCGCAAAGGCGAACCCGTTGACCGCGCATTGAAGCGCCTCAAGACCAAACTTGAGATGGACGGTATTCTTGAAGAAATCCGCCGCCTGCGCTCCCATGAGACTCCGGTGGAACGCTCCCGCCGCAAGGCCCGTGCCTCCGCCAAGCGTGGCAAGATCCGCTACCGTTTCACCATGCCGAAGCCACCCGGCGCTCCGGGTGAAGCTGCTCCTGCGGCCTAAGTCGGCACTGGGAAAATCAGATTCCAAAAAGGGCGGGTTCATCCCCCATAAGCATTAACCTAAAAGCGCTTGGTGATTTTGGCAAGCATCACGCTCGAAGCGGTCGTTTGGGGCGTCGCACTCGAGCCTCTTTGGCGATTCGGGTCCCGTGCTTGAGGAGATGGGGTAGTTTAAGTCGGGGTGCCAAGATTCCCTTCAGGCAATCTCGAACTTCAACAAAAAGACTCCAACGACTTGGGTGCTCATCGTCCTTCAATGCCATAGCCCCAGGGAGAAAGGAACTCTCCTTCCCAGAGAGTTCGT
>JBDNIB010000748.1:0-1409 GCA_041688535.1 Prosthecobacter sp. | reverse complement strand
GATGGCGTAGCAAGTGGTGAGCGGATGACGCTGCCAGATGGGGATGAATTCCGCCCCGAAACCGAGGCCGACGACGGCGATGTTGAGCTTTTTGTCTGACATGGTGGTGGATGAATGAGTGGCTGTTATAGGCTTGAGCGGTGGTGGCTGGGAAGGACAAAGTTTGGGACGAATCGGACGGGGGAAGCCCTCTGCGCGGGCGTTGACAATTGTTGGAAGTATGGCTCGCTGCGCGAACGTGGAAGAACCACAGTCAACCATCGTCAACAACTGTAAACAACCGTCAACTCCCTCAATGCTGACCTCGGACTTTGATTACCATCTGCCACCTGAACTGATCGCCAGCGAGCCGCTGGCGGATCGCTCGGCGTCGCGGATGCTGGTGCTGCATCGGGATTCAGGGAAGATCGAGCACCAGATGTTTCGCGAGATCGGCGATTTCATCTCCCGCGAGGCCGGGGACATGCTCGTTTTGAATGACACGCGGGTCGTGCCGGCCCGCTACTTCACGAATCACGGCCATGAGGTGCTGCGACTGGAGCCGCAGACACCGACACGCTGGCGCTGCATGGTGAAGCCGGGGAAGAAATTCCGCCTCGGCCACAGCGTGCCGATTGGCGAGGCGACGGGCACGGTGGTGGAGATTTTGGCGGAAAATGGCGATCGCATCATCGAGTTCGACCGCGTGGTGGATGAGGCGAAGCACGGCCATCTGGCGCTGCCGCACTACATGGGCCGCGCGGACCAGCCGGCGGACCGTGAACGCTATCAGACGGTGTTTGCCCGCGAAGAAGGCTCCATCGCCGCGCCGACGGCGGGCCTGCATTTCACGCCGGAGGTGCTGAATCCCCTGCCCCACACGTTTGTGACGCTGCATGTCGGCGTCGGCACGTTCCAGCCGGTGAAGGTGGAGAACATCGCCGACCACAAGATGCACTCCGAGGTCTATGAGGTGACAGCAACGACCGCACAGGCGATTCAAACCGCGAAGCGCGTCATTCCCGTCGGCACCACGGCCATGCGCACGCTGGAGACCGTGGCGCGTGATCATGGCCGCGTCATCGCCGCGCAGGGCAGCACGGACATCTTCATCCATCCTGGCTGCGAGTTTCGTGTGGCGGGCGGATTGCTGACGAATTTCCATCTACCGAAATCCACGCTCATCATGCTGGTCAGCGCCCTGGCTGGCAAAGAATTGACGTTGCAGGCTTACGCGGAGGCGATCCGCGAGCGTTACCGCTTTTTTAGCTACGGTGACTGCATGCTGATCGTGTGAGGTGTCAGCATTGCTACGCATGGCATGAAAGCCGTTGTTGAAATTGCTGATAGGTGGTGATACTCCCAGCCGCCTTGGGTTTATCTATTCCGCATGAAATCTCCTTTCTCCGTTCTTCCTCTGCTGCTTCTTC
>JBDNIB010000747.1:0-6544 GCA_041688535.1 Prosthecobacter sp. | reverse complement strand
GGACCATTGCAGCACCGAGAATGCCCTGGAACCAATCCGCAGTGACTTTGAGATGGAAGCAGTATTCCCCCTGGGGGTTTGAAGAGATCAGACGCTTTAGGTGGCTCAGACTGGTGGCAAGAGTTTTGCTATCCCGGTAGTGCCGCCAGCGTTTTGCCGCGAGTTGGGCAAACTCGCAGGCATCTGCAGCACGGCTTCGCATAACAGGCTTGCCGCTGAGTTTTGCGGACACTTTCCACCGTTTCACGGCACGAATATCGAGATCGGTGGCGAAACTCATCAATGCCTCAACGGTCTGCCCATCCTTCACCACTGGAAAGCGCAGCGGCATTGTCAGAGGTTTGGAGGATGGGCGTCGGGCAGGCATTGTCTGTCACGCTACTTCACCAGCCTCACCATCAGATCCTTGCTCTCCACACTCTCGCCGACCTTGGTGGAGATTTCTTTGACGGTGCCGGAGATGGGGGAGGCGACGGCGGCGAACATCTTCATGGCCTCTAGGGTGAGGAGGGTTTCGCCTTCTTTGACCTTCTGACCGATGGTGACGGCGATGCTGGCGACCATGCCGGGCATGGGGGCACCGACTTGGGTCGGATCGGCGGGATCGGCCTTGGTTTTGGTGACGGCGTTTTTGGAGAGGGCCTTGTTGGTGACGGTGGTGTGGCGGGGGTAGCCGTTGAGCTCGAAGATGGCGGTCTGCTGGCCGTTTTGATCGGCCTCGGTCATGTTGAGGAGGCGGACGAAGAGGGTTTTGCCTTCTTCGAGGCTGACATGGATCTCTTCCTTGTCCTGCAGGCCGTAGTAATAGGCGGGCGTGGGCAGGGCGGAGACATCGCCGTAGGTTTTGCGGAAGTCGGCGAACTTCAGGAAGACATCGGGATACATGAGGTAGCTCCAGACGTCGTCTTCACTGGGCTTTTTCTTGAGCTTGCCTTCGAGTTCGGCGCGCACGTCGTCGAGCTTGATCTTGGCGGCGTGGGTGCCGGGGCGGCCTTTGATGCGCTTGCCGCCTTTGCCGACGATGGCGTCTGCGAGGGCGTTCCATTTTTTGCGTGAGTCAGCGGCTTTCTTCGGCTCCATGCCGTAGAAGGGCTCGCCGAGCCAGCCTTCGAACATGCTGGTGACGTCCTTGCTCCACTTGGTGCCTTGCAGATTGATGATGTCGGCGGGGTTGACGCCACGGGCGACGCATTCGATGGCGAGATCGCCGACGACTTTGCTTGAAGGCGTAACCTTGACGATGTCGCCGCAGAGTTGGTTCACTTCCGCATACGCATGCGCGATCTCCGGCCAGCGGGCGGCCATGCCCATACCGGCGGCCTGCTCCTTGAGGTTGGTATACTGGCCGCCGGGCATCTCGTGGAGATAGACCTCGGCGGTGCCGTAAGGCTCGGAGGTGTCGAAGGGTTTATAATAAGTGCGGACGGCGGCCCAGTAGTCGCTGAACTCCTGTAGCGCCGCGACATCGAGCTGCGTGTCGCGTGGCGTGTTCTGCATGGCGGCGACGATGGAGTTCATGTTCGGCTGCGAGGTGCCGCCGGACATGGAGCCGATGGCGGCATCGACCACATCAACGCCAGCCACGGAGGCCTCGATGATGCTGGAGGCGTTGACGCCGCTGGTGTCATGGGTGTGGAAGTGGATCGGGATGCCGACTTCATCTTTGAGCGCTTTGACGAGCTTCTTGGCAGCAAAGGGGCGGACCAGTCCGGCCATGTCTTTGATGCAGAGCATGTGTGCGCCCATCTTTTCGAGTTCCTTGGCGAGGCGGACGTAGTATTGCAGGTCGTACTTGTCGCGCTTCGGATCAAGGATGTCGCCGGTGTAGCAGAGCGTGCCTTCACAGATGGAGGAGGTGTCCGAGCGAACGGCATCCATCGCGGCGGTCAGGTTTGGCAGGTAATTGAGCGAGTCAAAGATGCGGAAGATGTCCATGCCGTTGGCGGCGGCGTGTTTGACGAAGCCTTTGACGACGTTGTCGGGGTAGTTGCTGTAACCGACGGCGTTGGAGCCACGAAAGAGCATCTGTAGGAGGATGTTCGGCACCTTGGCGCGGATGGTGCGCAGGCGTTCCCAGGGATCCTCACGCAGGAAGCGCATGGACACGTCAAAGGTCGCGCCGCCCCACATTTCAAGGGAGAACAGGTTCGGCGTGCGGCGGGCGACGGCGTCCGCCACGGCGAGCATGTCGAAGGTGCGCATGCGGGTGGCGAGCAGCGACTGATGCGCGTCGCGCATGGTGGTGTCGGTGATGAGCAGGCGTTTCTGTTTCGCGATCCAGTCCTTGCAGAATTTCTCCGGCCCCATCTCGGTGAGGAGCTGTTTGGTGCCTTTGGCCGGCGCGATGCGGTAATCAGACTGCGGCAGCGGCGGTGCGAGGAAGGTCTTGTTGGGCTGGTGTCCCTTCGCATGCGGATTGCCGTTCACGATGGTGTCGGCGAGGTAGTTCAGCAGCTTGGTGGCGCGGTCCTTGCGCGGCGCGAACTGTAGGAGTTGCGGATTGTTGTCAATGAAGCGCGTGGTGGCCTGGCCGGTCTTGAAGTCCTCGTGATGCACGACGTTCATGAGGAAGGGAATGTTCGTCTTCACCCCACGGATGCGGAACTCACGCAGGCCGCGGTCCATGCGGTCGAGCGCCTGCTGGTAGGTGCGGGCAAAGACGGTCATCTTCACCAGCATCGAGTCATAATAAGGCGTGATGACGGCATTGTTCGCGCCCAGGGCACCATCCAGCCGCACGCCGAAGCCGCCGGGGCTGCGGTAGTTTAAAATTTTGCCAAAATCGGGCGTGAAGGCGTTCTCTGGGTCCTCGGTGGTGATGCGGCACTGGATGGCAAACCCGGTTTTTTCGATCTTCTCCTGCACCGGCAGGCCGAGCGGTTCGTCGTGCATCTTGTAACCTTGCGCGATGAGGATCTGGCTGCGCACGATGTCGATGCTGGTGATCTCTTCCGTCACGGTGTGCTCCACCTGGATGCGGGGATTCATCTCAATAAAGAACCACTCGCCGGATTCGTGATCGACGAGGAACTCGACCGTACCGGCGTGGGTGTAGTTCACTTCCCGCGCCAGTTTCACGGCGGCATCGCAGAGGGCATCAATGATCTCCTGCTTCACGCCGTAGCTCGGTGCCTGCTCGATGACTTTCTGGTGGCGGCGTTGCACGGAGCAATCACGCTCATGCAAATGCAGCACGGTGCCGTGTTTGTCGGCGAGGATCTGCACCTCGATGTGCTTGGCCTTGCCGACGAAGCGCTCCAAAAACACCGCGCCGTTACCGAACGAGCGCTCGGCCTCGGTCTGCGCCTCTTCGAGCAGTTTTTCGAGATCTTTCGCCTCACGCACCACGCGCATGCCGCGTCCGCCGCCGCCGAAGGCCGCCTTGATGATCAGCGGAAAGCCGATTTTCTTCGCGATGGTCATCGCTTCTTTGCGACTGCTCACCGGCTCGTCGGTGCCTTCGAGGATCGGCACGCGCAGCTTGCGGGCGATGTTGCGAGCGGCGGTCTTGTCGCCCATCATATCGAGGATTTTCGCCTCGGGGCCGATGAAGATGATGCCCGCCTTGTCACAGGCCTTGGCGAATTGCGGATTCTCGCTGAGGAAGCCGTAGCCGGGATGGATCGCATCCACGCCCTTCTCCTTCGCCAGCGCCACGATGCCCTCGATGTCCAGGTAGGCACCGAGCGGGCCTTTGGCCTTGTTCAGCTCATACGCCTCGTCCGCCTTGAAGCGGTGCGGGCAGAAGCGGTCTTCCTGCGCATAAATGCCGACCGTTTTGAGTCCCAGCTCCGTGGCCGCACGCATGACGCGGATGGCGATTTCAGAACGGTTCGCGACCATCAGTTTCTTGATGGGACGAATCGTGGATGGGGCAGGGGATTTCTTGGACATGGCGGTGGTTGGGGAAAAGGCGCGGCATAGTCTCGCGAAATCGGGGTGAGGCAAGGCGGGAGCACACTTTTCCCACCCGGAAAAACCAACATTGGCCGTGAAGTTGCTTATTTGGGGATGATCGGCCGCTGCTCTGGCTGCCAACCCCATGTCCATCCACGTCGCCCTCCACCACCGCACGAGCTACGAGTATGAGCGCCCCATTGAGCTGGGTCCGCAGATCGTGCGGCTGCGCCCGGCCCCGCATTCACGCACGCGCATCCTGAGCTATTCGCTCAAAGTCACCCCGGAAAATCATTTCCTGAACTGGCAGCAGGACCCGCAGTCGAACAGCCTCGCGCGGCTCGTTTTTCCGGAGAAAACAACGGAATTCAGCATTGAGGTGGATGTGGTGGCGGAGATGGCGGTGTTCAACCCGTTCGACTTTTTTCTGGAGCCTGAAGGTGAGCATTTCCCCTTCGATTACGATGCCGCTCTGGACCATGAACTGGCCCCGTTTCTGCAATGCACGGCGCTCACACCGATTGTCACGGACTACTGCACGCGCCTAGAGAGCGAACTGCTCGCCTTGGCCCCCTGGCCACCGCGCACGATCACCGCACTCGTGACGATCAATCAGCGTCTGTGGAAGGACATTGGCTACACCGTCCGCATGGAGCCGGGGGTGCAGACCCCGGAAGAAACGCTGACGAATCTCACCGGCTCGTGCCGTGACACGTCGTGGCTCATGGTGCAACTGATGCGTCGCCTCGGCATCGCCGCACGTTTTGTCAGCGGTTATCTGATCCAGTTGAAGCCAGACGTGAAGTCGCTCGACGGCCCGAGCGGCACCGAAGTGGATTTCACCGACCTGCATGCCTGGTGCGAGGTCTATCTGCCAGGCGCAGGCTGGGTCGGACTTGATCCGACCTCGGGTCTGTTTGCCGGTGAAGGCCACATCCCGCTGGCGGCAACGCCTGATCCGGGCAGTGCCGCGCCGATCAGTGGTGGAGCGGAAGCTTGCGAGACGAAGTTCGAGTTCGAGATGAAGGTCGATCGCATCTTCGAATCGCCCCGCGTTACCAAGCCCTACACCGAGGAGCAGTGGGCGGAGATCGCGGCACTGGGCCATGCTTTGGACAAGGACCTCGAAGCCAACGACGTTCGCCTCACCATGGGCGGCGAACCGACGTTCGTATCCATCGACGATGCCGAGGGCGACGAGTGGAACACGACCGCCGTGGGGCCGATGAAGGCCCGGCTTTCGGACGAACTGCTCAAGCGCCTGAGAGACCGCTTCGCCCCTGGGGCGTTTCTACACTACGGCCAGGGCAAATGGTATCCCGGCGAGCAACTCCCACGCTGGTCCTATGGTTGCCATTGGCGCAAGGACGGCCAGCCGTTGTGGGCGCATCCCCATCTGTATGCCGACATGCAGGAGAATTACGGCGCGAATGAGGTCCACTCCGCGCGGTTCATCCACGCGCTGGCCGAACGCCTCGGCTGCAGCAGTGAATGGATCATGCCGACGTATGAAGATGCGTTCTACTACCTTTGGCGTGAGCGGAAGCTGCCGGTGAACGTTGATCCGCTCAAATCGAACCTTAAAGACAAGGAAGAGCGCACACGACTCGCCAAGGTGTTTGAGCAAGGACTCGATAAAATCATCGGCCATGTGCTGCCGCTTAAACCGGTGGGAAACGGCTGGGAAACCGGCCCGTGGTTCCTGCGTGCCTAGCGTTGTTACCTCGTGCCAGGAGATTCGCCGATCGGACTGCGTCTGCCGCTCGATTCGCAGCCATGGGTGAAGACCACCGACTATCCGTATCATCACGAGCAGGACCCGATGGAGGATCGCGATCCGCTGCCCGCACGGCAGCAGTTTGTGCGTGGCATCGCCGGTGTGCCGCCCTCGTTTTGGAAAAAACTCGCGCAACGCCGTGGCCCGCTCGGTTTGGAAGATCTGATCGGAGAAGAGCAGCCACAGGACATTGATCCTGCCGCCCAACCGCCTGCGTTTGGGCAATCCGCCGACAAAGTCGTGCGCACGGCGCTCTGCGTGCAGCCGCGTGAGGGCAAGCTGTTCATCTTCATGCCGCCGACGAAGACGCTGGAGGAATATCTCTCCGCGCTCGGTGCCGTGGAGGATGTGGAGCTCGCGCTGGATCAGCCCGTCGTGATCGAAGGCTATCCGCCGCCCTTTGACCCGCGTTTGCATGTGCTCAAAGTCACCCCTGATCCGGGCGTGATCGAAGTCAATGTGCATCCCGCCAAGAACTGGGACGAAATGGTGAACATCACTGAGACGCTCTATGATGAAGCGCGGCTGACCCGCCTCGGCACGGAGAAATTCATGGTCGATGGCCGCCACACCGGCACCGGCGGTGGCAATCACATCGTCATGGGCGCGGAAACGCCCAAGGACAGCCCTTTCCTACGCCGTCCCGATCTGCTGCGCAGCCTGACGAGCTACTGGCAGAATCATCCTTCCCTCTCATTTATGTTCAGCGGCACGTTCATCGGCCCGACGAGCCAGAGTCCGCGTATCGACGAAGCACGCAACGATTCGCTCTACGAACTCGAAGTGGCCTTCAAAGCCGCGTCTGCCGCCGGTCAGGTGACGCCGTGGTTGGTGGACCGCTTGTATCGCAACCTGTTCATCGACTCCAGC
>JBDNIB010000746.1:0-5970 GCA_041688535.1 Prosthecobacter sp. | reverse complement strand
GGAGGTGCGCTTTAATCTTCTCTGAGAAGCGTAGCATTTCCGCCGGATCGGTGCCGGTGAGCTGGATGTTCACCGGGTCGCTGCTGCGCATGATTTCGGCACGGAAGGTGAGTTCCTCCGCGCCGACGATCTGGCCGATGCGCTCGCGCCAGACCTTGGCCATTTCCACGGTGTCGGCGGCCATGGGACGTTCCTCGGGGCCGAAGGTGTCGATGATGACGGTGCCGAGATGCGACATGCCGCTCTTCGAGCCGCTGCCGCGCGAGGAGATGGTGCCGCCGGTCATGGAGATGATCTGATTGACCACGGAGCGGCCATCGGGCGTGCTGTATTCTTTCTGCATCTGCGTGGCGATGTCGTAGATGCGGGAGATGTGAGTGTCGGTGACCTCCACGGGCGTGCCTTCGAGCATGGAGAGGCGGCACTCGATGCGCTCGCTCTGGATGCGCGGGAAAAAGGCGGTGGGAATGCGTCCGCTCCAGAAGAAGCCGAACATCAGAAACAAGCTACCAAACAGCAGCGCCAGCATGATGTAGCAGTGCTGGACGGCGAAGCGGATGCTGGGACGATAAACGGTGTCAATGAACCACTGCAAGGCGCGGCCGGACATGTGGTGGACCGGCTCCAACAGGTCCCCGGCACGGCCGAGAAACGGATGCGCAAGATGGCTGGGCAGGATGAGCTTTGTCTCTACCAAGGCGATGAGCATGACGCAGATGAAGACGATGCCGATGGGGCGGAACATCGAGCCCCAGTCCGTATTGTCGAAAGCCATCGGCAAGAAGGCGATGACGGTGGTCAATACGCCGAAGGTGATGGGTACGGCCATGCGCCGCGTGCCGGTGATGGCGGCGTCCAGCGGCGTCATGCCGCTGCGGCGGAGCTGGTCGCAGTATTCGCTGATGACGATGGCGTCATCCACCACGATGCCGAGCACGAGGATGAAGCCCATCAGCGAGGATAGATTGATGGTGATGTCGAGATACGGCATCAGCGCGAAGGCACCGAGGAAGCTCATGATCATGCCCATCGCCACCCAGATGACGGCTTCCAGGCGCAGGAACAGGCCGACGCAGATGAACACGAGGATGAGGCAGCTCTTGGCGTTCTGCACCAGCAGGTCGATGCGGCCTTTGACGATCTTGGAGCGGTCGTTCCAATAATCCAGATGCACGCCGCCGGGCAGGCTCTGGTTCATCTGAGTGATGTATTCTTTGACGCGGTCGCCGATGGTGATGGCGTTCTGATTGCCCTCACGCATGACGGTGATGAAGACGCAACGTTTGCCATTGAGGCGTGCCTCTAGCGGATTCTCGTTGAAGCCGTCCACGATCTTCGCCAGCTCGCCCAAAGTGATCTTGCTGCCGTCAGGTCGTGACACGACGGGGATGCGCGCGTAGTCGTCGCCCGTGTAGGCGCGGCCGCGGGTGCGGATGGATACATCGCCCGTCTCGGTTTGCACGACACCAGCCGGCAGATCAATGGCGCTGCTGCGGATGGCACTGCTGAGTGCCTCCAAGGTGAGGCCGTGTTTGCGCAGCGTCGCCTCCTCGATCTCGATGGCGATTTCATCCGGCCGAACACCGGCGAGTTCGGCATGCGAGGCACCAGGGAGCGCGGAGAGGTCGTCGCGTACCTGCTCGCCGAGGCGTTTCAGGTCGCGCTCGGACATGTCGGCGCTGAGAATCACGGTAATGACGGAGTGAAACGAGTCGTCGAGCTGGATGACCGGCTTTTCAGCCAGCGCAGGCAGGCTGGAAATGGCGTCCACGCGGATTTTGATGTCCTCCAGCACCGTGCGTGGGTCGTGGCCTTCCTGCACTTCGACAAAGACACTGCCGCCGCCGGAGCCAGCGGTGGAGTTGATGTGCTTGATCGCGCCAACTTGCTGAATGGCCTCCTCGATTTTCAGGATGATCGTCTCCTCCACCTCCTCCGGTGCCGAGGCCGGGTACGGCACGGTGATGGAGATGAACCGCGAGGGCGTGTCCTGAAACACCTCCAGCGGGATCTTGTCCTGCCACAGCGTCCAGATGCCGGTGATCATCACGGCGAACATCAGGAGATTGGCGGCAACACCGTTGCGGGCGAACCAGGCGATCATGGGAGGGAAACGGCGATCATGGGGCTAGGGGCACTGAAAAACGGCCAGACCGTTAGTTAAGTGCCACGAAACGGCGGAGTTGCGCACAAAATTACTGGCGCTCTCTGCCTGCGGTACGAATGAGGGCTTTCACTGGTCCTGCCAGCTAGGCATCAGGCCTGTCCCAACACTCCGAGCACCTTGGTGACGCAGCGTTCGACGCTGAGACCGTGTTTTTGGCGCAGGATGCCGATGGTGCCGTGCTCGATGAACTGGTCCGGCCAGCCAATGCGGACGACCGGTGTCTGGATGCCTGCGTCGCTGAGTTCTTCGATGACGCAAGCGCCAAAGCCATTGCGCAGGACATGGTCTTCCAGCGTGCAGACAACCTTCACCTTCTTGGCGAAGGAGGCGATGCAATCCATGTCGAGCGGCTTGATCCAGCGGGGATTGATGAGGGCGACGGAGAGTCCTTTGGCCTCGAGTTCTTTCTTGGCGGCCTCGGCGATGGGGAACATGTCGCCGAGGGCGATGAGGGCGACGTCGTTGCCATCAGCGACGACCTCAGCCTTGCCGATTTCGAGGATAACGGGCTTGCTCTTGGGCGTGTGGCCGGGGCCGTTGCCGCGTGGGTAACGGATGGCGATAGGGCCAGCCTCGTAGTTGGCCATGGTCCAGAGCATGTCCACGAACTCGTCTTCGTTGCGTGGCTGCATGTGGACGATGCCGGGGATGCCCCGGAGATAGGCGATGTCGAACAGGCCGTGGTGCGTAGGGCCGTCATCGCCGCTGAGGCCGCCACGGTCCATGCAGAGGCGGACGGGGAGATTTTGAATGGCCATGTCATGCACGATCATGTCGAACGCACGCTGCATGAAGGTGGAGTAGATGGTGAGGAAGGGCTTTAGGCCACGCGTCGCGAGACCACAGGCGAAGAGCGCGGCGTGTTCCTCGGCGATGCCGACATCGAAGTAGCGCTCGGGGATTTCCTTTTTGAAAACGCTCAAGCCGGTGCCCCCGGGCATGGCACCGGTGATGGCGACGATTTTTTCGTCGGCTTTGGCGAAATCAGTGACGCTGCGGGCGAAGACCTGGGAGTAAGTGGGCTTGTCACTGGCGGCGGTTTCGCCGGTCTCGCTGTTGTATTTGCCCAGGCCATGGAATTTGCCGGGATCGTTCAGGGCCGGGGTGTAGCCACGGCCTTTTTCGGTGATGATGTGGAGGATCACCGGCTCGTCCTGCGTCTTGAGGAACTCGAAGGTTTCGATCAGGAGCTGAATGTTGTGACCGTCGATGGGGCCGTAGTAGCGGATGCCGAACTCGTCGAAGAGAGAGCTGCGGTTGCTCGGCGTCTGGCTCTGCGGCAGGAGGAAGTTTTTGGCGTTGCCTTCGACCTTTTCGGCGAAACGGCGTGCGCCTTCTCCCAGCATGAACTCGACGAATTTCGCGGCCTTCTGGTGCAGGCTGGCGAAGGCCGGGTGAGTGGCGATGGCGTTGAAGTACTTGGCGATGGCACCGACGTTGCGATCGATGGACCACTCGTTGTCGTTGAGGACGACGATGAGCCGTTTGGTGTGCGCCGCGACGTTGTTGAGCGCTTCAAACACCGGACCGCAGGTGAAGGCGGCATCTCCCGAGAGGCAGACGACGTGCTCGTCACCACCGGCCAGATCACGCGCGGTGGCCATGCCGAGGGCGGCGGAGAGGGCGGTTCCAGCGTGGCCTGCCCCATAGCAGTCGTGATCGCTTTCCGTGCGGAGGAGGAAGCCGTTCAGACCGTCGTGCTGGCGGATGGTGTGGATGCGGTCCCAGCGCCCGGTGAGCATTTTGTGGATGTAGCCCTGGTGCGCGACATCGAAGACAAAGCGGTCTTTTGGCGTGTTGAAAACGCGATGCAGGGCGATGGTAAGCTCCACCACGCCCAGATTGGGCCCGAGGTGGCCGCCGGTTTGGCTGAGCGTTTCGATGAGTGTCTGGCGGATTTTTTCCGCGAGTGCAGGGAGTTTCTCCAGCGGCAGGGCTTTGAGATCGGCAGGGGAGGTGATGGCAGGGAGTTCGGTGTCCACGGTGTCTAAAAAAGTCGGATTTCGCCGCCTTCTGCATCGGCAGGTTTACGGCGGCGGGGCTGATGGCGGGATTTTTCGGTAAATTCGGCGGTGTCTTCGTCTCCTTGGGGAGCTTCAAACGAGGTGAGCGAGGCTTTACCGCCTTCAAGATCACCACTGATGAGTTCAACCCGACGGCGGGCACCGTCAATACGGTTGCGGCAGAGTTTGAGAAGGCTCACGCCCTCTTCATAACTCGCAATCATGGACTCCAGCGACAACTGGCCCTCCTCCATGCCCGCCACGATCTCGTCCAGACGCTGCAGGGCGTCTTCAAACGAAGGCTCGTCTGTTTGAGGGCTGGTTTTGCTCATGATGTGCTGTCGCTGCCCCTGAGGGAACGGAGGGGGGGTTATTATCAGGACATCAATGAGAGCCGCAAGCGGGAAAAGCCGTGTGCGAAAATGCATTTCAAGCTCCAGCATGCAAACGAGATGCCAGGGAGCTGAGAGACGCGTTGAGATGCCTGTTCAACCCTGAGCAACGGCATTGGCAGCCATGATAGGCGAACAATCACCCGATAGAAGTATATGGCGATTTAATTTAGAAATTATTGAATTTATATTCAATAAGACTAAATTTTTACTTATCTCGTGAAAAACTTCCACAACCTGTGCCGCATAGCCTGCCTGCTGGGTGCCTTGCTCTGGCCCCAGGCAGTCCATGCCTATTTGGGCAGTTTTGAAGAGCAGGACGGCTATCGCATCCCTCTGGATGGGCAGATTCTCTCTGGGTACCTGCTAGGGGACGCTCAGTTTTACCTCAACAACATTGATGCCAACGGTTATACCGGCGTGGTGCCGCTGGGGACATACCCCAATACCCTCGGAGATGGCACGCATGGGGCAGACCTTAGCCGGTACAATGCGGGTAAGTACGGCTCGAATAGTGGCGGGCCGGGAGGAACTGCGGTGGACATTGAGGACAATTCAGGCCTCTGGCACGCGCTGGCGGGGGGGCGGTTGAATGAGGATGTGGACGCCCCTTATTACTATGGTGGCAATTTTGCCCGTGATTATGTGCATGCGTACCGTTACCCGGGCGCACGGACGGGAGCGGCTGTGCTCAACTTTCTGGCCTCAGAAACGAACCTGAGCTACGCCTACACGCTGGACTCACGGGATTTCAATGGTGCGGCACCATCCTCCACTGGCGCGAGCCTGATTCAGATGGCGTTTTGGCTTTGTCCCTCCGACTGGGATGATACGGACACGGACAATATTCTGGGCATCTCGCTGCGTGACGCGATGAATCAAACCGTCTTCGAAGTGGGCTACACCGGTGATAATCTGCTGCAATATCGGTTGTCGGGCGGGGGCTGGCAAACCACGGCATACCGGCTGGGAACGGCTGGCTGGTCTGAACTGGTGGTGATACTGGACACGGTGAACAACACCGCAGGCCTCGCCGTGCGCGCCTATGACGACAACACATCCAGTCTTGGTTCACAGGCCTATGTCCTTGCCAATCAGAACCTAGGATTGGACGCAGACGCCTTGACCGGCCTGCAATGGGATTTGCGTGGCGGCACGCTCAACAACGGCGCGGCCAGCTTCAAAAATTACTTTGATGATTTCAACTTCACCTTGAGCCCGTTGCTGGTGCCAGAGCCTGGCAGTCTGCTGCTTGTTGGGCTGGCACTCACTACGCTGGCGCTGCCACGAAAAAGGCACCATTTCGTTTGATTGGTGCTGTAAGGACATAAAAAAGCACCCGGCCTTTCGACCGGGTGCTGTTGAATCAGGGAGCTATCCCTCGCGTTGGTTACGCGAAGATGTCGGT
>JBDNIB010000745.1:0-3275 GCA_041688535.1 Prosthecobacter sp. | reverse complement strand
GCGTTGAATGCCAAAGTAGAGTCGGGTGAGCAGTTTTAGAGTCATGGTTGGTTCACACTTTCCAATGGCCCAAGAGGCTGCTCACCTCACTCTTTTTCTCCCTCCATTTTTCAGGCCTCGGAGGGGTTTTGCAATTGGCTCAGTACTTTTAACTTAACGGCATTGGGCAAGCCCCACTTCGTCAAGCCGTGCTGCGAGTGCTTCCTCCGCCTGCTGAAAGGGAGTCGATTTGCCGGTAGTGCTGTTTGCCTGCGCAATACGAAACACGCTGCGGATTTCGAGTTCGTCCGTCGATTGAATAGAAGTCACGCTCAATTGCATCCGCATCCTAAGGCCTACGGGGTACAGTTATACTTTCTAGACAAAAATATTCTTGAAATTACATCATTCTGGCGACACACCCTCCGGCGAACGTCCCCGCGTGGGACACGCTCGACGAGAAGGCGAAGGACTTTGAGGATCTGCGCATGGCGACTTATGCGGCGATGGTGGACCATGTGGACCGGGGCGTGGGTCGCGTGTTACAGACGCTTGATGACTTGAAGATCCGTGACAACACGCGGGTCATCTTCATGAACGACAACGGCGCAAGTCCGAACGACCGCGTGCGCAAAGGCCAATTCGGCACGCCCGGCACCACCTGGAACGTCGGTGTCGCCTGGGCGAACGTTTCCAACACGCCATTCAAGTATTACAAGCGCACTCAACACAGCGGCGGCGTCACCACGCCCTTCATCGCGCAATGGCCCGCCGCCATCACGCCGAGCGCGACGTTCATCGACCAGCCCTGTCACATCACCGACATCTTGCCTACCTTCATTGATGTGAGCGGCGGCAGCTATCCGGCGGACTTCGGCAGCAAGCAGCACCCGCCGCTGCCGGGTAGGTCCTTCGCGCCGATCCTGAAAAGCAATGAAACGCTGCCCGAGCGCACGCTGCATTTCGCGCTCTTCAATAACATGGCCCTGATCGACCATGGCTGGAAAATCGCCACCGCCTACGGCGAGCCATGGCAGCTCTACGACATCAACAACGACCGCACCGAAACGCACAATCTCGCCGAATCGAATCCCGACAAGCTCATGTGTTGCTCGCCATTCAAAAGACCTTCTACCAAAGTGACGCCGTCCGCCTGCGCACTTCCGGGGGCGAGCGCATGCCGGATTATGCGGCAATTTATCGCGCAGACGGCAATATCGGCCCCGGTGTCAACGAGGACGTGGAAAACGAAGCTTTCTCTCTCGCACTCGCCAAAGCCCAATCCGAAGGTCACCAGCTCAACGCTGCGGAACTCGAACAGCTCAAGCAACAAACAGCCGCCAAGCCCGCGAAGGCGAAAGGCAAGAAGCGCAAAAAGAAATAAAACCCATGAAGACCTATCTCGCTCTCACTCTGCTCCTTTCATCATTCTGCATTCCGCATTCGACATTCGCGGCGGAGCAGCGTCCCAACATCATCCTCATCTACAGCGACGACCACGGCTTCGCCGATCTTGGCATCCGTAGCATGGAGAAGGATCTGAAGACGCCGCATCTCGACGCGCTGGCACGCAGCGGTGTGATCGTGAAGCACAGCTACAGCACCGCGGCGCAGTGCGTGCCATCGCGAGGTGGATTGATGGTCGGTAAATTTCAGGGGCGCTTCGATCTCGACAACAACGGTTCCACGCTCGACGGCTTCAACAAGGAGACCACCATTGCCACCCGCTTGCAGCAGGTGGGTTATGCGACGGCGCACTTTGGCAAGTGGCACCTCGGTCCCTCGCCTGCGATCCCGACACACGGCTTCACGCATTCGTTTTCCCAGAACGCGCAGCGTCCGTTTTCGTCGAACATCACGCTTGAGGGAAAGGACCAGCCAATGGGCGATCTGCCACCGGCAGAGTATCACATCAATGGTTGTTCCAAGGCTGCCGCCGCCATCATTGAGCGCTATCGGGAGCAGCCGTTCTTCCTCTACATCGCATTCCGCGCACCGCACACACCGCTGGATGCGCCGCCGCATTACAAGGACCGCTTTCCAGGCGAGATGCCAGAGCGCCGCCGCGCCGCGCTGGGCATGATCGCCGCCATGGATGACGGTGTTGGTTTGATCACGAGCACACTCAAAAAGCACAACCTCACCGAGAAAACGCTCATTTTTTTCATCGGCGACAACGGCGCCCCGCTCAAAATTCATAAGATCGACTCGCCGCTTCAAGGCGATGCCGGTGGCTGGGACGGCAGCCTCAACACGCCGCTCAATGGCGAAAAAGGCATGCTGTCCGAAGGCGGCATGCATGTTCCCTTTCTAATCGCATGGCCCAGCACGATTCCTGGCGGCCAGATTTACGAGCATCCTGTCAGCGCCCTCGATGTCGCCGCTACCGCCGCTGCCATCGCCAATGTGAAAGTGAATGCCGGTGATCTTGATGGCGTGAATCTCATCCCGCATCTCAATGGTGAAATCAAAACACCACCGCACATGGCGCTGACGTGGCGCTGGATGGCCCAAAGCGCGATCCGCGAAGGCAATTGGAAGCTCCTGCGCGGCGGCGAGCGCGAATACCTCTACGATCTCGCTGCTGACCTTGAAGAAAAACACAACCTCGTCTCTCAGCATCCCGACATCGCTACACGACTGCGGTCCAAACTCACCGAGTGGTGCACCAAACTCAATCCACCCGGCCTCGCTCTCGGCCCCATGTCACCCGTATGGAACGACTACTTCGACTTCTATCTCGAAGGCAAGCCCGTCGCGCCACCGCAGGCAAAACCTGCGGCCAACATAAGCGAGACCCAGGGCTGGCAGGCGCGCGGCGGCACGCTCATGGAAAAGGATGGCATCCTCGTGCTCACCCCGGACAAGGCGGGCAAAGGTACTTTTATCACCCACAGCCAGCTCAAGCTCGCCGGCCCTGTCACGGCAAAGATTACTCTCAAAACCGCCGCCTCTGGCCCCGCCGCCATCGCCTGGCGCATGAGCGATGACAAAGATTTCCTGTCGGCGAATCGCGCCACCTTCGAGGTCAAAGCCAGCGGCGACTGGCAGACGCATGAGATCACGCTCCCAGCCAATGGCCGTGTCATTCACGTTCGCGTGTATCTGCCGGCTGGCAGCGCCGAGTTCCGCTCCCTCGACTTCAAACCTTCCTCCCGTTGAGCAAGATTCTGCCCGCCGGAAGCAGCCTTCATAAATTCTCGCGCAGGCCAAACCCCGCGTGCTAGGTTCCCGAATGCAGCAGGCATCCCCTTCCCCGACCTCTACTCGCGAACGACTTGGTTTCGTGCGAGTGG
>JBDNIB010000744.1:0-1855 GCA_041688535.1 Prosthecobacter sp. | reverse complement strand
TGCGCTTTGCCAATCACTACAACACCACGACCATCTGCATGGCCAGCCGTTGCTGCGTGCTGACGGGTCTGTACGAGTACCGACACGGCTGCAATTTCGAGCACGGCGATCTGGAGCGGCGGTTCTTCGCAGACTCCTACACGGTGCGGCTGCGCGAGGGCGGTTACTTCACCGGATTCGCCGGAAAACCGGTTTCCTGTTCCGGCGTGAGATAATGACAGACGCATGAACACGCACGAGACCCAGGCCGCACAGGTTTTCCTCGCTCATCACGACTTTGTGAGGGGCGTGGCGCTGAAGTATGCGCCCTGGCCGGGGCTGATGGAGGACATCACGCAGCAGGTTTTTTTTGGAGTTCATGAAGAAGGAGGACAAGTGGGATCTGAGCACGGATGCGCGGCCTCTTTTGGCGACAATGACGCGACACATCGCGATGCGGCAGTGGCGCGAGCGCACACGGCAGCAGCCGGTGGTGGTGCAAAAACTGGCGGATCACATTCGCCTGCTGGCGGAGGAACGCGAAGCGCCGCCGCGCTATGAGGATGAGATCGGCGTGCTGCGCGCCTGCTTGCAAAAACTGCCAGAGAAGAGCCGCGACCTCGTGGAACTCTATTATTACGAAGACATCGCCACGCCGCAGATCGCGGATCAGATCAACATGAAAAAGGATACCGTGTGCCGCGCTCTGTCGCGCGTGCGCGAAAAGCTACGCGAGTGCATCGAGCGCTCGATGAACCAAGGAGGAGCCGCGCATGTCTGACGCTGACACCTTGACCCAGCACTACCTCGAAGGCACACTGAGCGATGCCGAGGCGGAGCAGTTACACGACCTGCTCAAAGCGCAGCCGGAACTCGGTGAGCGGCTGATCCAGCAGTTCGAGATGGATGCGATGTTGCGTGCCACGAAGCCGCTGGTGGCGAACAACATCGTCCGCCCTGCGTTGCTGCCGAAGCGCCGCTTTACCTTCACCACCGTGACCAGCGTGGCGGCGATGGCGGCCTGCATCACGCTACTGGGCACCTGGGTGATGAATGCCGCCTTGAAACTGCGCCCCGAAACAGAGGAGACAACGGCCTCCGTGGCGGTGCTGACACGCGGTGTGAATCTGGAATGGGAATCGGCCGCGATCACGCCGGGAACGCCACTTTCGCCCGGCTGGCTCAAATTGAAGTCGGGCATCGCGCAGATCGAGTTTTATCAAGGCGCGCGCGTGTTGATTGAGGGGCCGGCAGAGCTGCAGCTCGTGTCCTCTAGCGAGGCGACCTGCACGCGCGGCAAACTCAGCGCCCAGGTGCCGCCTCAGGCCAAAGGTTTCCGCATCAACACGCCGAAGGGCACGATCGTTGATCTCGGCACGGAGTTCGGCCTCGACGTGAGTGCCGCGAATGCAGAAGTGCATGTGTTCAAAGGCGAAGTGGAACTGCATCAGCCCGCCGCAACGATGAAATCGCTCAAGGAAGGTCAGGCGATGGCTTTTGCCGACAAACAAGCGTCGATGACAGCGAATGCGTCGAGTTTTGCTTCGCTGAATGATCTCGATGCACGCAGCGCGATGTCCCAGCGCGTCCATTTTGAAAAATGGCTCACCTCCAGTTCGAAATTGAACGCCGACGCGGGATTGCGGCTGCGGTTCGACTTCCAGGACGACGAAGGCTCGCGCTCGCTGCTCAATCACGCCGCGAACGGCGGAGAAATCGCGGATGGCAGCATCGTGGGTGCCTCATGGACGACCGGTCGCTGGCCGGGCAAGCGTGCGTTGGAATTTCGCAACGTAAGCGACCGCGTGCGGCTGAATGTTCCCGGTGAAACCACGGCACTGACGATGGCCGTGTGGGTCCGCGTGAACGGCCTCGA
>JBDNIB010000743.1:0-11643 GCA_041688535.1 Prosthecobacter sp. | reverse complement strand
TCCACCATTCGCGAATGGGAGGACATCCAGAATGACGGCATTCATTATAGCGCGGAGCGACTGCCGGAGCGGCATGTGACGCTCATCGCCCGCGAGCGGCAGACCTGGATCGACCCCCATGATGGCGCGGAGATGACCGTGGAGTACCCGCGTGAGCAGAAGCTCGTCCTGCCCGTCTCCTTTCAATAATCCCCCGAAACCCGAACCCAAACACGTCATGAAACTCCAACACACCCTCCTCCTCGCCTGTCTGAGCACCGCCCCGCTATGCGCCCAGCAGGTGGAATCAAAAGCCGAGGTCAAACAGGACGCGGCAGCCGCCACCGCCACCGCCACCGCCAGCGGCGAGGCCAGCGCCACCGTGACCGAGGAACTGATCGGCAGGCGCAAAACCGAGGCACGCAGCACCAAACCCGGCAGAAACGCACCACCAGCGCAGCCCGGCAGGCCGCCGCCGCCGGGCCAGCCGACGAAACAGCAACCCGTGGCCTACATCGGCGTCCTGACGCGCGATGTGACACCCGAACTACGCAGCCAGTTCTCCCTGCCCGAGGGCTTTGGCCTCATGGTGGAGGAGATCATGCCAGGATCACCGGCTGAGCAGGCCGGGCTGAAGGTGCATGACATCCTGCTCAAGCTGGATGACCAGCAATTGATCACCATGGAGCAGCTCATGGCACTGGTGCGTGCCAGGAAGAAAGGCGAGGTCGTCCAACTGACCCGCATCAGCGGTGGCAAAGAATCGCAGCTTCCCGTAACGCTGGGCGAGCATCTCATGCCGGAACGCACGCAGCACGGCTTCGGCGGCTGGCCGCAGGGTGGCATGCCTTTTCTGGGCGGTGATCCCGCACGCGGCAGCATGTATGGCTACCAAAACCAGGGCAAGGAAACGCAGGAACAGATGGAGCGCTTCCAGCAGGAGATGCGCGAATTCCAGCAGCGCATGCAGGACTGGGCCAAAAGCGACCACAGCACCCCCATGCCCCAAGTGCCGAGGCTCAATCACCAGCCCCTGCCCCGCAGCGGCCCTGCCAAACGCCCCCAGCCCCCCGGCGACAACAGGCAGGAGTTGAACATCACCCAATCCCACGCCGCCAACCACATCACCCGCCGGGATGACTCGGGCGAATACTCCCTCAAGACCGAGGACGGCCGGACCACCTTCACCGCCCGGCCGAACGGCGGCACAGAGCAGAGCTGGCCCGTGAACAACGACACTGAACGCAAGGCCGTGCCGGAGGCGTTTCGCGACAAGCTGCGCATGATGGATGGTGCTGGCGGTGGCATTCGCATCGAGGTCCGCCCCGGCCCTGGCGACAAGCCAGATGCGCCACGCCCGCAGGGCAAGAACACCTCAGCCTGAACCGCCACAGATCACCGGCATGAAAAAAGCTGCGATAGCGTGAGCCATCGCAGCTTGCGTGTTTTGCAAACCTTGCGCGCCTTACTTCGCCGCCAGCGCCTCTTTGATCGCCTCCAGCACTTCCGGCGCGTCGGGCTTGGTCTTCGGCTCGAAGCGCTTCAGGATCGTGCCGTCTTTGCCGACAAGGAACTTGCCGAAATTCCACTTCACATCGCCGGGGAACGGCGCATCCGGGCCGCTGAGCACCTGATAGAGCGGATGCTTGTCCGCACCTTTGACGACGACCTTGTCGAACATCGGGAAGGTCACCTTGTACTTGGTGGAGCAGAACTCCTTGATGGCGTCATTGGTGCCCGGCTCCTGCCCGCCGAAATCGTTGCAGGGGAAGCCCAGCACGGCCAGACCGTCCTTCTTGAACTCCTTATTGAGCGCTTCGAGCTCCTTGTACTGCGGCGTGTTGCCGCACTTGGAGGCGACGTTCACGATGAGCATCACCTTGCCCTGATAATCCTTCAGGGAGGTGTCTTTGCCGTCGATGTCTTTCAACGGCACGTCATAGACGGACTTGGGGGCGTCCGCGGCGCAGAGCGCGGCAGCGGCGAGGAGGGTGGTGGCGAGGGTGAGCAGTTTCATGGGACAGCATGAACGCTGCTGCCCGCGCCAGTGTTGCGTTCTTTGACAAAACCACGCATGACCACCGCGACGCCACCCCCGGAAAACCAGTTGTCAGGCTCCCTGCCGCTGCTAACGCTGGAAATCACCCAATTATGATCATCGCCCCCAAAATCCGTGGATTCATCTGCACCACCGCACACCCGGAAGGCTGTGCCAAGCACATCGCCGACCAGATCGCCGTCGTCAGAGGACGCGGCCCCATCGCCAACGGGCCGAAGAAGGTACTCGTGATCGGCTCCTCCACCGGCTACGGCCTGTCCTCGCGCATTGCAGCGGCGTTCGGCGCGGGCGCGGCCACCATCGGCGTGTTCTTTGAAAAACCGGCTGAGGCCGACCGCTGCGGCACCGCCGGCTGGTACAACTCTGCCGCCTTCGAAAATGAAGCGAAAGCCGCCGGTTTGTATGCCCGCTCCTTCAATGGCGACGCCTACTCCGACGCAATGAAGGCAGCGGTCATCGCCGCAATCAAGGCCGACCTCGGCCAGGTCGATGGCGTGGTTTATTCGCTCGCCTCACCCCGCCGCACGCATCCGACAACCGGCGAAGTGTTCAAATCGGTGCTCAAGCCCATCGGCACCTCATCGTTCACGAACAAAAACCTCAACACCACCACCGGCGTGGTCAACGAAGTGACCATCGAACCTGCGCAGGGCGATGACATCGCGCAAACCGTGGCCGTCATGGGCGGTGAAGACTGGGAAATGTGGATCGACGCCCTACTCGCTGCCGGTGTGCTGGCAGAAGGCGGGCAAGCGGTCTCGTATTCCTACATCGGGCCGGAAGGGACCTGGCCGATCTACAAGAACGGCACCATCGGCCGCGCCAAGGAAGATTTGGAGCGCGTGCAGCAGGTGCTCGACGGCAAACTCGCCCCGCTGCAAGGCAAGGCCTGGGTCTCGGTGAACAAGGCGCTCGTCACGCAGGCCAGCTCCGCCATTCCCGTCGTGCCGCTCTACATCTCCCTGCTCTACAAAGTGATGAAGGATGAAGGCACGCACGAGGACTGCATTGAGCAGATGGACCGCCTCTTCCGCGAGCGCCTCTACAACGGCAATCCGCAGCCCGATGAGGCTGGCCGCATCCACGTGGACGACTGGGAGATGAAGCCTGCCGTGCAGCAGCTTGTGGGTGAACGCTGGCAGGAAGTGAACACCGAGAATTTCGCCCAACTCGGCGACTTTGAAGGCTACCAGTCCAGCTTCCTCCGCCTCTTCGGCTTCGGCCTCGCCGGCGTGGACTACACCGCCGAAACCAGTCCCGACGTGAAGGTTCCTTCACTCGCCTGATCGCTGCCAAGTCCACGCTGCCCTCATGTTCCAATACATCGCCCAAGCCGAGGACAAACCCTGGCAGCCCGGCCCTTATGAGGGTGTGGAGTTGAAGATTCTGCACAAGCACGAGGCGACGGGCGGAGTGGTGGTGCTGCGGAAATTTCATGCCGGCAAAACGATCCCCGCGCACACGCATCCGGTAGCGAATGAGTGGGCGTGGATCCTCTCCGGCGAATGGGAAGAGAGCGGCGTATCCTACACCGCTGGCACCTTGTTCCATGCGCCGAAGGGCCAGCCGCACGGCCCGCATGTGGCGAAGACGGAAGTCATCAGCCTGACCCTGTTCGACGGGCCGCTGACGGTGGCGTGAAGTGTGGTTTTGTATTGTAGTTCCGTCTTTAGGCGGTCATGGGTTCATTCCAGAGCCGCCTGAAGGCGGCACTACAATGCACGGACTCTAATGCGCGCGTTTACGCGTGAGCATGATCTCGTTGCCCTCGGTATCCACGCACATGGCGAGATGTGGCGGCTCGCCGTTTTCGGGCTGCGGTTCACGCGTGAGCTGGCCGCCTGCAGCGACGATTTCATGTGCGCCTTCGATCACATCGGGCACCTGGAAGCTGAGGCCGGTCCAAGTGCGGTTGCCTTCGCCGCCGCCGTGGATGCCGATGATGCCGTCACAGATGGAGACCTCGCTGATGATGTCGTTCTGCTTGAGGATCGTGCCACCGAAGACCTGCGCGTAAAAATTCACGGCGCGGTTCATGTCGGCGGCCCAGATGACGTATTTGAGGCGTTCTACTTTCATGTCCGTCGTCTGTGCCGCAGTTCGGACGAAGGGGACAGCGGATTCTGCGCTCAACTCGCCCCACTGCCGCGAATCACCGCGGGCAAAGTCTGCGCGAGGATTTTAAGGTCGAGCCAGAAGGACCAGTTGTCGATGTACTTGAGGTCGAGCGCGACCCACTCCTCGAAATTCTTGATGCCGTTGCGGCCAGTGACCTGCCAGAGGCATGTCAGGCCGGGTTTGACACTGAGACGGCGGCGCTGCGCATATTTTTCGATGCGCTGAATCTCATACACCGGCAGTGGACGCGGGCCGACGAGGCTCATCTCGCCGCGCAGCACGTTGATGAGCTGTGGCAGCTCGTCGATGCTGTTGCGGCGCAGCCAGCGGCCGAAGGTGAAGATGCGCGGATCGTTGGTGATCTTGAAAACAGGGCCGTCCATCTCGTTGTGCGCCTCCAGCTCGGCACGTTTGGCCTCGGCACCGATGTGCATGGTGCGGAACTTCCACATGGTGAACGGCCTGCCGTAATGCCCGGCGCGTTCCTGCTTGAAGAAAACCGGGCCGCGTGAGCCAAGGCGGATGCCGATGATGGCCACGAGCCACAGCGGCAGCGAAATCACGAGCAGAATGAGCGCACCGACACGATCGACGATGCCTTTGAACAGCAGCTCCCACGAGGCCTGCGGCGTGCTGTGAAACACCAGCATCAGGCGACCACCGAGTACATCGAAGGTGGGGCGAGCGATGGCGGTCTGGAAGAAGTCGGCGGCGATCCATGCCTCAACGCCTTCGGTTTCGCAGGCCTGCACGGCTTCCTCGATCTTGCTAAAATGCACATGCTGCGCGGCAAACAGCACGCGGCTGATGGAGTGCTCATGCAGCGCGGCCACCAAGTCGGTGATGGGTCGATGCATGATATCGATCTGGCCCACGACCTCGATCTCCGCACGCTGCTCGGCGGTCATGTTGGCAAAAAATACCTCCAAGTCGTTCTGCGCACCGGCAATGATGACGCGCTCCCGCCCCCTGCCCGAAACCATCTGGCGGCGCAGGACGTCACGCTGCCAGGCCTCGCGCAGCAGCAGCGACAGGGCACCCAGAGCGACGGAGAAAATGACCACCGCGCGGCTGTCCACCGCCCATTTGAAGAACACCATGCAGAAGGCGATGCACATGCCAATCACCGCCAGCGCCCCCAGAAGCTGGCGGATGGAGCGCCCGGGCGTCTTGTTGTAGATGTTCGTGTAGAAGCCGCGTGCCTCCAGCACGATGGGCGTGAAAGGGGCCACGACGGCGATCACCCAGTAAAAACTCTCCAGCGGCGGGATCTCCGGGGCCTCCGGCATGAACATCGGCACCAACTGTGAGCGCAGGAAATGGCCGAACCACAAGCAGAACGCCAGCAATGCGCTGTCGAACAACTCGGTGAGCTGCAAATTGATTTCTTGCTTCCTGCCCAGCATAGTGGCGTATAACTGCTAAAATTTATTCAGAATTGTTAAAATTATAGTCAACCTAGCCAATGGCACAACACGTTTCCTCAAAAAACTTGCTCTTCTCCTCCCGCCCCCTCGCGGTGGGGGTGATCGCCGATCTGGCGGCCCTGGAGCATTTCACCTCCCTCGATGCAGCCTCACGCAGCGCCTTGTGCGACGTGGCAGAGTTGCGGCTGGACCAGTTGCAACTCCCTGCGGACGATCTGCGCGCTAGGCTGGCCGGCAACACAACGCCCCTGCTGCTGACCGCCCGCCATCCTGCGGAAGGGGGGCAGGCTCCCGAGGATCCCGCCGCCCGCGCCGCCATGATTGAGCCGCTGCTTGATCTCGCGGCGCTCATCGACCTCGAGCTGCGCAGCGCCGCGCAGATGCAAGGCACGATTCAAAAAGCGCGGGCGCTCAGCGTGCCAGTGGTCGGCTCATTTCACGATTTTCAGGCCACCCCGGCTGACGAAGTGCTGGCCGGTGCGGTAAACTTCGCCCAACAGGCCGGCGTGGATGCCGTGAAGATCGCCACCTACCTGAACACGCAGGACGATTTGACGCGCCTCATGAACCTGGTCGGCACCACGCACCGCCTGCGCCTCTCCGTCATGGGCATGGGGCCGTGGGGCCGTGTTTCACGACTGGTACTGGCAAAGTGTGGCAGCCTGCTTAATTACGGCTTTATTGGTGCCTCGAATGCCCCTGGTCAGTGGCCCGTGGCCCGCCTGAAAGAATTGTTAGCCGAACTTTAAGATGATTTTCCGCCCCTATTCCCCTGCCCTGCGCCGCGTGTTGCTCGCGGCTCTCGTTTGCGTGTCCATACCCGGTTGTGATGATCCCAAACGCGCGCAGGAGCTCCAATGGCGCGAGGAGGAGGTCGAGGCCAAGATCGCGGATGTCTCCAAGCGCGAACGTGAGATCGGGGCCGAGCGCCAGCGCATCGAGCGGGACAAGGCCCAGCTCGTCGCACGCGAGACGGCGGTGGCGAAGCTCAAGACCCAACTCGAAACTCAACTGGCCGAGGAAATTGAAAAAACAAAAAAAATCCGGCACGACATCGAGATCAAAAATCTACGCGGCCCGATTCCGCAGATCAGCGCCGGACGCTGCATTGTCGTGGATGCCGAGTCTGACGACATCCTGTTTGAAAAGAACCCGGAGCAGCGTGGTGCCATCGCCAGCACGACCAAGATCATGACCGGACTGCTCATCGTTGAAGCGGGTGATCTGGACAAAATCGTCACCATTGAACTCAGCGATACGCAATGCGCGCCGGTGCGCATTGGCCTCAAGATTGGCGAGACTTACACCCGCCGCCATCTGCTCACCGCCATGATGGTGAAAAGCTCCAACGACATCGCCCAGGCGCTCGCCCGCGACAACGCCGGCAGTGTGGCCGCATTCTCCGCGAAAATGAACGAACGCGCCAAGGCACTCGGCCTGCAAAACACCTTCTTTGTGAATCCCCACGGCCTGCCGTCCACGACGGACGAAAATCCGTTCAGCACCGCCAGCGATCTCGCTGCCATCGCCAAAGTGGCAGACAAGCTGCCTGACATCCGCCAGATGGTGAATCTGCAAAGCTTCAAGTTCGTCCGGCCAGATGGCAAAGCCATCGAGCTTTCCAACACCAACCGCGTCCTGCGCACCGCCAGCTACTGCGACGGTATGAAAACCGGTTATACCAATGACGCGGGCTACTGCCTCGTCGCCACCGGCGAGCGCAACGGCCGCCGCCGCATCGTGGTGGTGCTCAACGACAGCAGCGAGGGGGTGTGGAAAGACGCACAAGCCTTGCTCGACTGGGCGCTGAAGGCGTAATGAAACGCAGCTTGCCTGTTTTATGGCTCCCCGGCATCTTTGCCGTTCAGCCATGAAACCATACGCCTTCCTCCTCGCTTCCTTCTGCCTCGCCGCCTCCAGCCTCGCTGAAACGGCCAAGAATCTCGCCATCGACCCAAAGCCGCGTGCAGGCGGCTGGGTGAAGCGTCACGAGTCCTTCAACGAGATTTCAAAGCAGGGCGAGGCACAGCTCGTGTTCCTGGGCGATTCCATCACCCAAGGCTGGGAAAAGAACGGTAAGGAAGCTTGGGACAAAACCTGGGCACCGCTCAAGGCCGCAAACTTCGGCATCGGCGGAGATCGCACGGAGCACGTCATCTGGCGGCTACAGAACGGCAACTTTGACGGCCTCAAGCCCAAGCTCATCGTGCTCATGATCGGCACCAACAACACCGGCCACCAAAACCGCCCAGCAGCCGAGCATGGCGGTGCCGTTTACATGAGCAGCGCCGAACAGACCGCCGAAGGCGTGAAGATGATCCTCGCCACCCTCGGCAAGAAGCTGCCGGAAACGAAAGTGCTGCTGCTGGGCATCTTCCCACGCGGTGCCACCAAGGAGGATACGATGCGCAAACAGAACATCGCCACGAACAACCTCATCGCCGGCTTCGCCGACGGCAAACGCGTTCACTTCATGGACATCGGTAACACTTTCCTCCAGCCCGATGGCACGCTGCCGAAGAAGATCATGCCCGACCTCCTCCACCTCAACGCCAAAGGCTACGACATGTGGACCTCCGCCATCGAGGGCAAGGTCAAGGAACTCATGCAGTAAGCAGGAACGGGGACATCCTGTCCGCGTTCTACATTTTCTTCGACACCCATGAAACCCATCATCCCGCTCCTCCTCCTTGCCACCACGGCCAGCTTCGCCCAGATCGCCAATCAAGCGACACCTGTGGACAAAATCAAAGTCGCCAAAGGTTTCCAAGTGGAACTGCTTTATTCGGTGCCGAAGGAGCAGGAAGGCTCCTGGGTCTCCATGACGCAGGATGACCAGGGGCGCATGATTTGCAGTGATCAATACGGCGCGCTCTATCGCATCACCCCGCCCGCGCTCGGCGGCAGTCCCACAGAGACGAAGGTGGAGAAACTCAGCATTGATTTCGGCCACTGCCAGGGGCTGCTGTTTCATGCCGGATCACTCTACGGCGTGGTGAATGACGAGGTCTATCAGGGCCGCGGCCTCTACCGCTGCAAAGACACCAACAACGACGATCAATTCGACACCGTGGAGCTGCTGCGCGGCTTTCCTGGCAAATCCGGCGAGCACGGCCCGCACGGCGTCGTCCTAGGCCCTGACGGCAAGAGCCTCTATGTGCAGTGCGGCAATCAGTTGGAAGAGCCCAGCGCCGAAACCAGCCGCGTGCCGCGCAACTGGGCTGAGGATCAGCTCTTCCCCATGCTGCTCGGTCGTGGCTTCATGCGCGACAAGCTCGCCCCCGGCGGCTGGCTGGCAAAGACGGATCTCGACGGCAAAAGATGGGAGCTGATCACCATCGGCACTCGCAACACCTACGACATCGCTTTCAATCGCAACGGCGACGTTTTCGGCTTCGACGCTGACATGGAGTGGGACACCGGCATGCCCTGGTATCGCCCCACACGCGTCTGCTTCATGCAGAGCGGCGGCGACTTCGGCTGGCACACCTGCAGCAAGAAATTCCCCGAGCGCTGGGAGGACAGCCTGCCCGCCGTCTGCGACATCGGCCCCGGCTCGCCCACGGGCGTCGCCTTCGGCTATGGAGCCAAGTTTCCCGCCAAGTTCCAGAACGCCCTCTACATCTGCGACTGGAGTTACGGCAAAATGTATACTGTTCATCTCACTCCGAACGGCGGGGGCTACACCGGCGTAGCCGAGGAATTCATGAGCGCCTCGCCGCTGCCACTGACCGACATTGAAGTCTCGAAAAAGGACGGCGCGATGTATGTCAGCGTCGGTGGCCGCAAGGTGCAGTCGGGGCTGTATCGGGTGACTTACACTGGAACAGAAAATACCGAATCAGTTCTGCGTAAACCGATGAATCCCATGGCCCCTAATGTGCGAGGCTCGCTTGAAGCATTCCATGGTCAACAAAACCCCAAAGCAGTCGAAATAGCCTGGGGACAGCTTGGGAGTGCAGACCGCAACGTCCGCTTCGCCGCCCGCATCGCTCTTGAGCATCAACCGGTAGCCTCATGGAAAGACAAAGCGCTCAACGAATCCAATCCGCGCGCTGCATTAACCGCTCTCATGGCGCTCGCGCGTTGTAGCAGTGATGATAAATCGCTCCAGCAGCCGATTTTGGCCGCGCTGGGCAAGATCGACTTCAAAGCGCTCAAGGGCATCGACCGCGTGACGCTGATCCGCGATTACATGCTCGCCTTCACGCGTCTGGGCGAGCCGCATACCGCAACCAAGGCGCAACTGGTGGCCCAGTTGTCGCCACTGTTCCCCACGAATGATCCGGCGTTGAATCGCGACCTGTGTGAGCTCCTCGTCTATTTCGGTGATGCCAGTATCGTCGCCAAAGCGGCTCCGCTGGTGAATGCCTCGCCCACGCAGGAGGAACAGATCGACTACGCCCGCATCCTGCGCTTTGCGAAGACCGGCTGGACGACGGAACTGCGCGCCGACTACTTCCGCTGGTTCCTGCGGGCGGCGAATTACAAAGGCGGCGCGTCGTTTGACCTCTTCATCGGCGAGATCAAGACCAATGCCCTAGCCACCATGAGCGAGACGGAAAAACTCGCGATCAAAGACGTGCTGGACGCCAAACCGGAGGCCAAAGCACCTAGTTTCACCCTGAAACCGATGCACTTCGTCAAAGCATGGACGCTGCCTGAACTCGAAAAGTCACTCGGCGTCGGTCTGGAGGGCAATCGCAACTTCGCCAATGGCCGCAACATGTTCGGCGCGGCCACCTGCTTCGCCTGCCACCGCTTCAACAACGAGGGCGGTGCCATCGGACCCGATTTGACCAGCGTGGCCGGCAAATACAGCCCGCGCGACCTGCTGGAGCACATCCTCGATCCCAACAAGGAGATCAGCGATCAATACGGCAGCACCGTCTTCACGCTGCAAGACGGCAACACCGTCGTGGGCCGCATCGCCAACTTGAAGGAGACGAATATGATGGTCTGCACCAACATGATGGACCCGAACAACTTCACCAATGTGGATGTGCGCAAAGTCGTGAAGACCGAGGAGAGCAAGATCAGCATGATGCCGCCCGGCCTGCTCTTCATGCTCAAGGAGGACGGCATTCTCGACCTGCTGGCTTACCTGCTGAGCAAAGGGAATCCAGAAGACCCGATGTTTGTGAAATAGGCAGGAAGGATTAGGGTGATCCCTTCCCACAAAAAAGCCCCGGCGTTTCGACCGGTGCTTGATTGTGAGGCGGATAAACTCAGACAGAGTTACTTCGACTTCTTGTCGCCTGCGGCGGCCTTCTGCTTGGCCCAGCGTGCTTTCTGCGCGGCAGCGATCTTCTTGCGGGCGGAGGCAGACATGGTGCGCTTCTTTTTGGCAGGCTTGTCAGTAGCGGAAGCGGATGAAGAAGAGTCACCCAGCAGTTGGCCGAGCTCCTTCTGCATGGTTTCGATTTTTTCTTGGAGCGCGGCAGCGCGGTGGAGTTGGGCTGAGGATAGGGACATGTATGTTTGGGTTTGACGTTGCAATACCCTGTTTATGAAAGGCTGAGGACAAAGTCAAGCCCGGAACGCACCGCTGCTATTAGATCGCCTTGTCATAAATGCGCTGAAACACCTCCGCCGCGTTCGGATCAATGATGGTAATACCGTCATCGCCGAACCTCGCAGTGACCGTGGCACCCTTGCCTTCCTGAAGGTATTTCCAGTTCAAATCACGCACTCGAGCGGCAGCATCTACGATGGCGCAGGTGATGCGGGCCTCTTCGGCGGTAGGATAGAGTTCGGCGACAGCATTGCGTGATTCCTTGGCAAACTTCACGCGGCAGATGGCCACCAGCCCGACGGTGAGACTGTCCACGCCATAGCCGATGTAACCTTTGCTGCCATCGGGGCGAATAACTTCACGCGTAAAATGGTTGTTGCTCGTGCGGGAGCCACCACCGGCATTCCACCAGCGAAAACCACGATACTGCTGATCGCTTTCCACCTTACCGTCGGCCCCGAGAATTTCATGACCTTGATTGACCGGACCTTCAAAGTCGGCGGGAGTGATCCAGTTGTTGTGGTAGTTCATGGACATGCCGTTGG
>JBDNIB010000742.1:0-2335 GCA_041688535.1 Prosthecobacter sp. | reverse complement strand
GTGGATGCAGTCCGGTATTTTTGCGGTTCCACTGGTTCAGGAAGTAGAAAAGCAAAGCGATGATCCAACCCTTGGAAGCATCGGATTCCTCACGTATCCATCGTTCGAGGATGTCGAGGCGAACGCAGTCGTAAAAATTGGAGAGATCGAACTGGAGGACATGCGAGTAGGTGCCGGTGTCGAGCTGTGCAAATAGGAGTGAGTTGAACTCACCGAACGCCGCCATCCATGCGCGTGGATTGAAAGAGTAACGAGCGCTGGAGAAGCCGATATCGAACGCCACGTCGATGTCTTCAAGCTTCCGCATCTTGCCGCCAAGCGACCAGCCGCCAAAAGTGTGTTCTGTTCGGTTGCCGCACAAGACTTCTTCCAGTTCCTTGATGCTAAAATAGAAGACGATGTAGTCCTCAATGCAGAACACGGGGATTGTGCGCGCGACCCCGTGACCTTTGTTCATCACGATTTCTGCTTCCGGAGTGGACGCTGCGTATCAGGCCGAATCGACGGCGTCGTAAACCTTTCGCACCATGCTCTGACGGTCGGAATCAGTCTCGGGAACCGCGATGGGAAAGCTGCGCTTCTTGAACGCCCTCCAGAAATCGCGATTGAACCACCGATTAAAGTCCTCCCATTTCATGCGCGGCTGGTCAGTTCGGCGAGGGCGGCGGCGAGGAGGGCGGTGGCGGTGGTGCGGGCGGTGGCGAGCTGGGTTTCCAACGCGTCCACCGAGGCCATCAGTTCGTCCACTTTCGCCACGATCCGGCGTTGTTCGGCGAGGGGTGGGAGGGACACTTCAATTTCGCCAAGTGCGCCTTGATTCACGGCGGGGACAGAAGTTCCTGATTGATACTCTGCGAAATCTATTGCGCTCAGAACGAGGAAGACCCAAGCGGTGCTGCAAGACTTGTTCGGAATAATCCCTGAACAGTTGTTGTCGATCGCAGTTGGGCGCACGAGCACGCGTCGCTTGTTCGTGGCGATCGCTCCGCCGATCTTCGGAAAGATCACAGTGCCGGGCGGATGGACTTTAATTCGGAGGCGTTTTGCCGCCGCTTCGTCAATCGTATGATTTGTCTTATGGATCTCGCGCTCGTTGCCCGACAGATTCATGTCGCTTACTTTTGAGAATAGAATCGGCCGATCTGTGTGCCCCTGTTCAGCGAGTGGGAAGCCGCAGCCTTGCGCCCAAGAACCCAAACTGTCCAAGCGCACTTGTGGAAATCCGAGTTCGTCTGATTGCGATTTCAAGTGTCCTTGGACGGCGAGGGTGAGGATGGCTTTGCGGAGGGCGGCGGGGGGGATGGCGTAGGACTGGTGGAAGATCCACTGGAGGTTGGCCGGGGTAGGCGCTTCGGCAAAGCGGGCCAGCGACGCGCGGGCGAGCGCGGCGTGCCGCGTCTCCCTTTCCTCCTGCTGCAAGGCCAGCCGATCACACAACGCTATCAACTCATCCACCTTCGCCACAATCCGCTTCTGCTCGGCGAGGGGCGGGAGGGGGATTTCAAGCCGACCGAGTGCTTGCCCATTCACGTTCGGCTGGCCCGTTCCAGCAGACATTTCCCTCAACTGCCTCCAGTAAAAAGGGCATCCCAAGAATATTTTCAGGTAGCGCGCATCCATCGAGCGCGGCGGTGTTACGCGAATGAGATAGGATGCGAAAACCGACTTAACTGGAGCATCAGGAACGATGAACGATTTTCCAATCGTGCCGCCAGTCCGAGCGATGAGAATGTCGTTCGCGCTCAACAGATATTTCTCGGCCTCGTCTTCGTGGATTTGGCAGCCAGGAACGGACGGCCAATTGACCCGGTCGTTCTGAATGTCGGTGATGCGGAGCATCCGAATTGCGGCCGCAAGCGGGTCGGCTGTCGCGGTGTAGCCGTATTGGATTTGGAGAGCTATGTTCCCGAGTTTGGTCCATGTCCAATTTTCAGGAAGCTCAAATGGTTGGTCATCACCATCGCATAGCGATGGAGCTTCAGGAGTGCGGAGCGTGCTCTTCCGTGCGTTTCTCTCGCGTTCAATCGCAGCAAGCAAATTTGCCGCGCTTCCATCGTCCTTCTTTTGGTCAACGAGTTTTCCCTGCACCGCCAATTGCAGCACCAGCTCCCGCATCTTCGCCACCGCATCGGGCGCGTCGGCGAAGAGGTCGAATTTTTCAAAGAAGGTTTCCAGGGTCATCATGAAAGGGCGAAGGATGGTTTATGAAAGATGAAGGGGTGTCTCGATTTCATGATTCATCCTTCATGCTTTCCGTCAGCTCGATTTCGAGGTCTTCGATGCTGGGGAGGCTGGAGGCGAGTTCCTTGGGCAGGGCGCGGGTGAATTCATAGTC
>JBDNIB010000741.1:0-9620 GCA_041688535.1 Prosthecobacter sp. | reverse complement strand
CTTCACGCCCGAAGAAGTGCCGGTGCCCGGCTTCCTTCCCGACGATCCGGTCATCCGCAAAGAGCTCGCGCATTACTACTCCAGCGTGCGCCGTGCTGACGACGGTGTGGGTGCGATCCTCGCGGCGCTCAAAGCTTCCGGCCAAGACGAGAACACCGTCATCATTTTCCTCTCGGATCACGGCATGCCGCTGCCATTTGCCAAGACACAACTCTACCACCACAGTACGCGCACGCCGCTCATGATCCGTTGGCCGGGCGTGACGAAAGCGGGAGTAGTGGACGACACGAACATGGTCTCCACCGTCGATCTGCTGCCCACACTGCTCGACATCGTCGGTGTGCGGCAGCCGGATGGCTTCGACGGCCGCTCCTTCGCTCCGCTGCTCAAAGGCGAGAAGCAGGAAGGTCGCGACATGGTTTTTAAATCCTACGACGAGAACTCCGGCGGCCAGCGCACGCCGATGCGAGCCGTGCAGACGAAGGACTTCGTCTATCTCTTCAATCCGTGGTCCAACGGTACCCGCGTGATGACCGGCGCGACCGCTGGCACCGCCACCTGCCGCCAGATGCGGGTGCTGGCCAAAACGAACGAGCAAGTCGCCGCCCGCATTGACCTCTTCGATCATCGCGTGCCGGAAGAGGCCTTTGAAGTGCGCTATGATCCCGACGCGCTCACGAATCTCATCGCCGATCCCGCGCATGCCAAGGAGGTAGCTGCTTTGGAACAGGCCATGGAAGATTGGATGGTGCGGGTGAAGGATCCGCTGCTCGAAGTCTTCCGCCATCGCGATGACGCCGCCTATCGTGAAAACTGGATGCTTGAGGTAGAGAAGGAGCGGACGAGCCGCAAGGAACGCAAAGCCGCATCCAAGGCGAAAGGCAAAAAGACCGCCGGTCTCATCGAACTTGAAATTCCCGAGACGATCACCCCAGGCCAGAAGGCCACCGTGAAGCTCAAACACACCTTCCCCGCCGAACTCGGCGAAAAGCCCGTCCAAGTCACGCTCAAAGACGGCAACAACGCCCGCATCGTGCGCAAGGAAGTCAAAGCCAGCGGCACGGGCGAGATCGAAGTCACTTTCGACATCCCCGCCACGATCCCCAGTGGCAAAGTCAATTTCGCCGGACTCGTCGGCACCGGCATGCAAGACTCGCTTGAACTCATTCAGTCAAAGCCGGTGCCGGTGAAATAATTTCATCCTGCTGCGAGCAAACAGTGTTTTGAGCTTCCGCATTCATCGAAAGCTGTTCAAGATGCGCCCGTGAGCACTCCCGAGAATCCGTACGTCGTCACCGAAGCCCAGATCAAGCTCCCGCCCGTCGGCTGGGTGGAGCGGATGAAACATCTGGGGCCGGGCTTGATCCTGACCGCGTCCATCGTCGGCAGCGGCGAGTTGATCGCCACCACGCTGCTCGGCGCGAAGGCGGGCTTCGTGTGCTTCTGGGTCATCATTGTGAGTTGCCTCGTCAAGGTAGCGGTACAGGTCGAATTTGGCAAAAACGCCATCTACAGCAGCCGGTCCACCATGGCGGCGCTCAATGGCCTGCCGGGACCACGATTCGGAAAGGCAAACTGGTCCATCTGGCTTTGGCTCCTCCTCATGATGCCAAAAATGCTCCAGGTGGGTGCCATCATCGGTGCCGTGGCGATGATCATCAATGTCATCCAGCCGACGTTGGCGATTCAAACAATGGTCTGGCCGGTGGCAGTCGTTTCGTCGCTGATCGTCTGGGGCGGCGGCTACCGCCTGATCGAGCGTGTATGCATCGTTCTCATCGCGTTATTCACCATTTTCACCGTGGCCTCGCTGATTTCCGTGCAGTTCACGCCCTACGCCATTTCGATGGATCAGTTCGTCAGTGGTCTCTCCTTTCAACTGCCTGCGGGCGTCACGGCGGTCGCGCTGGCTGCATTTGGCATCACCGGCATCGGGGGCGATGAAATCATGGCCTACAACTACTGGCTCATCGAAAAGGGTTACGCTGCGTATTCCGGCCCGGCGCGTGACACGGCGGAATGGCGGGCGCGGGCACGCGGTTGGATTCGCATCATGGAAATCGACGCGCTCGTCTCCATGGCCGTTTACACGCTCGTCACCGTCGTCTTTTACCTGCTCGGTGCCGCCGTGCTGCACGGCATGGGCATAGTCCCAGATGGGGAAGGCAAGCTCATCAGCACGCTTTCGCTCATGTACACGGAATCGCTCGGTGCCTGGGCCAGTGACATGTTCCTGGCGGGCGCGTTCGTCGTCCTGTTCTCCACCGTGCTCGCCGCGCTGGGAGCCTGGACACGCATGTTCTCGGATGCCTTTGCGCAGATCGGCTTTCTCGATTTCCGCAATCAGGCCCAGCGCCAGCGCCTCATCACGATCCTCGCCTTTGTCATCCCGCTGCTGTGGGCCGTCGCCTTCCTTTACTACAAAAACCCGGCCTACATGATCATCGTCGGTGGCACCGTGACGGTGGTCATTCTCTTCATCGTCGCCTTTGCTGCCGCATGGTTCCGCTATCGCGAATGCCCCAAAGAACTGCGCCCCGGTCCACTCTACGATGCCTGGTTGTGGATCAGCATCGCGTCCATCTGCGTCGTCGGCATCTACGGTTTCTGGGACGCGTTCTCGAAGTGGGCCAACAGTTGAATCGAAGCCGCATTTGACCTTCACATCCGTAATCGTATCGACAGGTATGGCCAAACACAAGAATCCCAACCGCACCGCAAGTGACCATGGCAAACGTCTGACTTTGCGACAGCCCGCAACACCGGTTTCACCGTGGAGGACAGAACGACAAACTGAATCCCTCGGAGTTTTTCAACTGATCAACTTCGAGGTCACTTGGGATGTCATACCAGACCCGAATCAGGATGCGTTGCCCCAGGACGTTCAGGACCGCATGCCGAAGCTCTTCGATCTTGTGTATCGCAAGCCGCGACACGTCGTGGCCGAGCTGCGGGAGCTGTCCGTGCAGTACCCGCAGGTGCTCTGCTTGCGAAACTGGCTCATCAGCGCGCTGCGCGGAGGCTCAGCGGCGGATTTCGCCGAGGCTCTGGCGATTGCGCAGCAGTTGTTCCAGGAAAGACCTGATTACTTCTTTGCCCGTCTCACGCTGACCGACCTCTATCTCGAAGATGCCAAAATCGAGAAGGCCGACAAGCTGCTTTTTGGCACGCGCATGACGCTCACCGAACTGTATCCAGCCCGCAGCGTTTTTCATTTCTCGGAAGTGCGGACCTGGCTCTATCTCTGCGCCAAAGTCAAATTCATCCAGGGCGAGTCCGAAATGGCTGAAAACTTTCGCCACCTGCTGGAAAAACTGGAGCCTGATGCGGATGCCATCAGGCATCTGAACAAGATGATGAAAGATGAGGAAATCGGCATACTCGCCCGCCTGGCCGCAGGCATGCGGAAGCTGATGCGTATGCCCGAAGTGCAAGCCGAACATCGCAAACAGCGACAACAAGCCCGCAAGCTTATGAACAAGGAAGCGTCCGCTCGCAAAAGCTAGGCGAAAGACGCGGCACAGGCGGGACGATCTTTTTCTGGCCAAGAGTTCGCCGATCTCGCCCACATCCTGCTCGCCTCCACGGAGTTTTTGTTCCCAGAATAATCAGTCGGCTTTGATACAGTATCACCATGCAAACGATCAAAACAGTCGGTGAAATCACGGCGGACGGCAGCTTGAAGCTGATTTCACCTTTGCCTGCCGGATTGAAGCTGGGACGCATTGAAATGCTCGTGGTGATTCACGAGGAATCTGCTCCACATGTGAAGGCAAAACGCCAGATTCCCGTCGCCTCGCCGGAGATGCTGGCGGCACGCAAAGCCGCGTTGCAAGACTTACGAAACATGGGAGGCCTCAAGGATGTCATCCCTGATCCACTGGCCTGGCAAAGAGAGATTAGACAAGATGTCGTCCTGCCCGGGAGGGAATAGAACATGGTCTGCGATAGCAACATTGTCATTTACGCTGCTGAGCCAGAAGACACCATCTGCCGCCCTTTCCTTGAGGATCAGCAAGCGATGATTGCCAGCGTGACCCGGATTGAGGTGCTGGGTTTTCCCGGCTTCAGTGGATTGGATCATGAACGGCAAAACCGACTTCATTCGTTCGTCGCATCCACGACAGAAGCGGTGCTTGATGAAGAAATCATCAAGCGTGCCGTTACTCTCAGACAGCAAAAGAAGATGGGACTCGGCGACTCCATCATTGCCGCGATCGTCCTTGCATACTCCGTGCCTTTGGTGACTCGAAACGAGGCGGATTTCAAGCACATCGCCGGGCTCCAAATCATCAATCCCTTCGCTACGGCATGACCATGATTGCCTCACCGCTCATCACTCGCCGTCATGCCTTGCACGAGCCGGAGCATATCAAGGACTGGCCTTAGCGTCGCCGTTTTTTGTAGCGCTGATTCGACATCGCGATTGAGATGAACTCGCCATGCGTCTCGCGTAGAATTCAACATGCCCAACCACCCTCTTCGACCTTGGTATTGGCCTGAAAAAGGCCAGCCGGAAAGAACCGAACCTTTCACGTGGATTGTGGAAGGCGTCATTGCTGCCTCCTGGTGGCCGGACCCTTATGTTTTTGACATCTACGAGGAAGAGAAGATTCGCGCCATCGTCAATTGCTGCGAGTTCGACAACCGCCGGGATGTGCCGGATCAATTTGCCTACTACCACATCAACGTACCCGACTACGGGGTTCCCACAGAGGCGCAGATTGCGCATTTTCTGGAGGTGATGGACAGGCATCACCAAGCCAAAGAAGCGGTCGTCGTACACTGTGTCGCGGGTTGCGGTAGGACCGGGCAGTTTATCATCGCCTGGTGTGCCAAGGCCGGATTCATTCCCGCGAGCACGAATCCCGTCCAGTGGATCCGAGCGCGTCGGAAGTGCTGTCTGGAAACCGGAGAGCAAATCCAATGCGCCGAACGCTTGACTCGAAAATTTCGAAGTTGGTGACGGCGGCAGGGGTGCCGCCGCACGCTCACTTTTTCCAGATCTTCAAGTCGTCCACCACCGCATTGTGTGGCACGGAGAGACGCAGCATTTTCTTCGTTGGATGGGCAAAGCCTTCGGAGGCGAAGGAACCGGCGTCTTTGCCATCAATCGCCACGCTGACCGTGTCTCCCTTGATCTGAACGACCAAATCATGCCATTTTCCGGCCGCCGTCTTCACCGGGAACACCTTCTTTTTGGAGGCGATCAGCGCCTGCTGCTCTTTCGTCAGCGTTTTGGCTTTTTTGGCCTCGTAGAAGGCCATGTTCATGCCGCCGGACTTCATGTCGTCGATGTCCATCTTGGTCGTACTGACGCCGACCTTGAAGAGATGGCCTGCGTGAACGTCTTTGAACCCCAGATCGGCGAAATCGAGCCCCAGGCTGTCTTTTTCATCCTCCAGCATGAAACGCAGGCTCACGGCACCGTCGGTGAATTCGGCGGCATGGGTCACGGAGACGGCGTGATCGGCTTCGGGAGAGAGGTAGATGTACATCGCACCGTTGCGCAGATCGACCTGCTTGTTGCCCTTCGCGTGGCTCTGGCTGTTCGTGCCCCAGCCTTTGCCAGGTTCGTCTTTCGTTTCCTGCGACTCGCTGCGCTCGAAATTGTCCTCGAAGATGAGCTGACCGAGTTCCTCGGCGGAAACGGCGGCGGTAAGGGATAGTGTGGCGAGAAAGGTAAGGATCGGTTTCATGGTGGAGCGTGGAAACGTGACGATGCCGGACAACTTCCGAAAAAAGTGCGCACGCCATTCGACGGTGGTCGAACTGTGGCTAGGTTCGCCCGATGGACAAACAATGGACCGACAAGATCGTTATCGTCACCGGCGGCGGCGGCGGCATGGGGCAGAGTGCGGCGAAGCGATTCGCGGACGCTGGCGCGAAGACTTTTGTGTTTGGCAGGACGCTGGAATCGCTGCAGGCGACGGCGGCTTTCTCGCCGAACATCACGCCGATCGTGTGCGATGTCGGAGATTCAGCCAGCGTGGCTGCCGCACTCGAAGAGGTGCTGAAGCACGGCCCAATTGCCGCTTTGATCCACACTGCTGGCATCAACACGCCCGACCGCTTCATGGCACATGCTGATCCCACGAAACTCGCGAGCGAGGCAAGTTGGCGCAGCGTGATGGACATCAATGTGATGGGCGTCGTGAACATGATCCAGGCCGTGTCCAAGCCGATGGCGGAAAGCGGCGGTGGCAGGATCGTCGTCGTTTCCTCCACGGCAGGTCATGGCTACGATTCGTTTGCCGGCGTGCCTTACACCGCCAGCAAGTGGGCCGTGCACGGCTTGCTCTTCACCGCTCGCATGCAGCTAAGCGCGCATGGCATCGTCCTCTCCGAATACGCTCCCGGTGAAGCTCTCACGCCCCTCGTAGAAAAGCGCCCGGTGAAGCCCGCCGCCGAGCATCGCAGCGCCATGATCCAGACGGAGGATTGCGCCGAGACGCTGTTCTTCATCGCCTCACAAGCGCATAGCATGAGCGTCATCCAACTGCCCGCCTATCAGCCCTTCGGCGGCATGCCTCCGCAGATCCCCGCGCCCTGGCTGCCGGGTCTCGATATCGGTCCGAAGAAGTAGTCGCCGCCTCTCAGACTGAAAGACCTTCGCGCATGACGGGTTATCCCTTTCATGAAGCTCTCCCTCTCCGCGTTGCTTGTTCTGGGTTGTTGGTCCTCAGCAAATGCGGACACCAATTTTGCCCTGAATCCGTCCTTTGAACAAGCCGACGCGAAGGGCGTGCTGGTGGACGATTGGACCACTCGCGAGGGCATCCCAGTCGAGCGTTTGACGAGCGGTGGTCGGACGGGCGCTGCCTTCATGCGATTCAAGGACGGCAGCGCGACAGGCGGTCAGTTTCTCGAAAGCCGTCGCATTCCCGCGCGCCCCGGCGGTCTCTACACGGCGTCGGCGTGGCTGCGCACGACGGACAAGTGCCGACCGGGCGTGTATGTGAACTTCTACGATCTGTATGGCCACCGCATCGCGAACCGCTTTGAGCGCACGACCGGTTCGCCAACCGACTGGCAGCGCGTGGAGGTGAAGGACACGGCACCGGCGGATGTCTGGGAGGTGGCCGTGTCGATCTATGCCTACTCGAGCGATGTCGGAGTGTTTGATGCCGACGATGCGGAACTGACCGTGGAAGGCGGTGGCGAGCCTGGATCGGCGGGTCTGGAGCGTGCCACACCGGGAGAGAAAACGGCATATGAAATCGGCTCGCGGCGCGAGTTGTTCGTCGATGACTTCTTAATCGATGGTCAAAGCGGCGGCGTGGAGCGAAGGCTGCAGCATCCCGTGCCGCGCGAGATCGTGTTGAAGCTCGACAAGCCGTGGGAAGGCGATACCTCCGCCTATTTCGCAATGGTCCAGGATGGCGCGCGCGTGCTGATGTACTATCGCGGGCAGGTCAGTCCCGGCAGCCCTGGTCAGGTGTGTTGCGTGGCGGAAAGCAAAGACGGCATCCACTTCGAGCGCCTGAACGCGGGCCTGTCCGAGTTCGAGGGATCGAAAGAGAACAACATCATCTGGCAGGGTGTGGGCGCGCACAACTTCACGCCATTCCTTGATCCGAATCCTGCGGCTCCAGCCGACGAGCGATTCAAGGCGATGGGCTACTCACATCATGGCAAGGGCCTCGGCGTGTTCGGCTCGCCGGATGGCGTGCATTGGCGCGAGCTGCTGGATCACGCCGCGATCACCGATGGCGCGTTCGATTCACAGAACCTCGCGTTCTACGACGCGCAGCGCGGCCTCTACGTGGACTACCATCGCAAAGGCCGCAACGGCGTGCGCGACATCATGACCTGCACCAGCACGGACTTCCGCACCTGGACCGCGCCGGTGTTTCTCGAATACGCCGATCCACGGCAAGAGCACCTCTACACGAACGGTATTCTGTCTTATTCGCTTGCTCCGCACCTCTACCTCGGCCTGCCCGCGCGCTTCGTGCCAGGTCGCACGAAGGTCGTCGGTCGCAAAGAACCTGGCGTCAGTGACGCGGTGCTCATGAGCAGCCGCGATGGCCTGCATTTTGATCGCTGGTCGGAGGCATTCATCCGTCCGTCCACCGAACCCGAAGTGTGGACGGATCGGAATAACTACCCCGCCTGGGGCATCCTCGAAACCGGCCCGGAGGAGCTGTCAGTCTATTGGACCGAGCACTATCGCCATCCCGGCATGCGGCTGCGTCGTGGCACGCTGCGCAAGGACGGCTTCGTCGCGCTGCACGCGGGCGGTACCGCAGGCGAGGTGCTCACACGTCCGCTCGTCTTCACCGGCAAACGCCTGCTCATCAACCACGCCACCGATGCCGTCGGCTGGATCCGCTTCGAGCTCTGCGATGTCGAAGGCAAGCCACTCGACGGCTTCTCGTTCTACGACTCCGAGACGCTCTTCGGCAACGAGATCGAACACGAAGTCACCTGGAACAAAGGCGGTGACGTCTCCAAACTCGTCCGCAAACAGATTCGCCTCCGCCTGCGTCTCCAAAACGCCGACATCTACTCATTTCAGTTCGCCGAGTAGGCGCAACATGGGCAAGCGGACCTGCGTTCACACTCGATGCGCCTCGCCATCACCTGTTTCGCCCTATTTCTAGCCTGTTCGGTCTCTTCCTTCGCTCAGAAAGCCAAAGCGGCGAAGCAGGAGCCGCCGCTCAACTGGGTCTCACCGATGGCAAACGAGAAGTCGCTTCCTCCAACGGTGAAGCACTCGACCTTCAAGAGCGCGTCCATGGGTATCGACGTCGGCTATTACATTTACCTGCCGCCGGGTTATGAAAAAGGCGAAGAGCGCTACCCCGTCGTCTATCACCTGCATGGCGGTCGTCCCGGCGGCGAGAGCAAGGCGGTGAAACTCGCCAGCTACGTCGATGCCGCGATCCAGAAGGGCACCATCAAGCCCACGATCTACGTTTTCCCGAATGGCGGCCCGATCAGCTGGTATGACATGCCGGAGATGAAGAACGGCATGGGTGAGTCGGTCTTCGTGAACGAGGTCGTGCCGCTCATCGACGCGACTTATCGTACTTGGGGCACGCGCGAGGGCCGTGCGTTGGAAGGTTACTCGCAGGGCGGACGCGGCACCACGCGCATCATGTTCAAGCATCCCGAGCTTTTCCTCTCCGTCGCACCCGGCGGTTCTGGCTACGGCTCTGAAAAGACGATTCAGGAAAAAGACGGCTACGAATCCGAGACGCTGCGCTTTCTGCCCATCGGCTACAACGCCTGGGATCTCGCCAAGGTCTTCGCCGCACGCAAAGACCGCCCGCAGCTCAACATCCTCGTCTGGGATGGCACGAAGTGCTTCAACTACGAGTTCAACCTGCAATACTCCGCCTACCTCAAGGGACTCGGCATCGCCCACGAATTCCTCTCCATCCCCGACGTCCCCCACACTGCCACCGGCAGCTACGATGTGAAAGGCGACGACATCATGCGCCATCACCAGAAGAGCTTCGACACGAATCGCCCCAAGTAATCATTCTCCACCATGCGCACCGCATTCCTCCTCATCTTTTCGGCATTCGGCATTCCACATCCGTCATTTTCGGCGCAGCCGAACGTCCTCATCATTCAGACTGACGAGCACAACTTCCGCACGCTCGGCTGCT
>JBDNIB010000740.1:0-16606 GCA_041688535.1 Prosthecobacter sp. | reverse complement strand
TGCGGTCTGCGCGAATCCGCTCCAAAGCGGCAGCCACATCCTCCAGTAGGGCATCCCTGAGTTCGTAAAACGGCTTCTCGACACTCGCGGACATCACAGCATCTCAATCACTCCGCTGCTGTCGCCGAATTTCTCGATCTTCACGCCCGCCTTGTCGAGCAGGGTGAGGTGCAGGTTGGCGAGCGGCACGGTCTGGTCGAAACGCAGGTGGCGTTGGCCTTTCACTCCGGCGCTGGCACCCCCGGCGACGATGATGGGGAGGTTCGTGTGGTCGTGGACGTTGGGATTGCCCATGCCGCTGCCGTAGAGCAGGAGGCTGTTGTCGAGCAGGGTGGCGTCGCCTTCCTTCGTGGCGGCGAGCTTGGCGAGGTATTCGGCGAACAAGGAGACGTGGAAGGCGTTGATCTTGGCGAGGCGCTCGATTTTCGCGGGGTCGTTGCCGTGGTGGGAGAGCGGGTGATGCGGCTCGTTGACGCCGGTCTCGGGGTAGCTGCGGTTGCTGGTCTCGCGCGCGAGCTGGAAGGTGATGACGCGGGTGACATCGCCCTGCATGGCGAGCAGTTGCAGGTCAAACATGAGCCGCGCGTGCTCGGCGTAGCTGGCGGGCACGCCGCTGGGGCGCGAGAGGTCGGGCAGCTCGTTTTCAGCGACGCTGGCCTCGGCCTTCTGGATGCGGCGCTCGACCTCGCGCACGGAGTCGAGGTAGTGGTTCACGCGGTCGCGATCTTCCGCGCCGAGCTGCTTCGCGAGGCGCGTCATGTCGTCCTTCACAAAGTCGAGCAGGCTGGCGCGGTGCTTCAGCGCGGCCCGGCGGTCGGCCTTGCTACCGCCGTCGCCAAAGAGTTGCTCAAAGACCAGACGCGGATGCGCCTCGGCGGGCAGCGGCGTAGTGGGCGTGGACCACGACAGGTTGTTTTGATACACGCAGGCGAAGCCGTTGTCGCACTGGCCGACGACCTGCATCAAATCCATCGCCAGCTCCAGCGACGGGAGCTGCGTCTGCTGCCCGATGGCCTTTGCCGCGACCTGATCGGCGGTGATGCCGTTGAAGTAATCGGTGCTCTCCGTGTGCTTCACACGGGCGGCGCTGAGGAAGGACGCGTTCGAAGTCGCATGCGTGCCGGGATAGGCGGGTTCGAGTTCGAGATTGGAAATGACCGTGCAGTGCTGCTTCACCGGATCGAGCGACTTCAAAATAGGCGACAGCTCATCCAGCGTGTCGGCTTTGCCCAATGACCAGCGCGACTGATCGCAGCCCATCGGGATGTAGATGTAGCCCAGGCGCTTCGCAGGCCGCAGCGTGCGCGTCGCGGCAGTGGCTGCGGGCACCATCGCATCGAGAAAGGGCAGCGACAGCGTAGCACGGACGCCGCGCAGCAGCGTGCGGCGTGACAGGGACTTGCGCGTGGTGAAAGTGCTCATGGGGTTGGTGATCTCATGGTAAACGGCACACTGGTCGCAATACCGGCAATGATTTCGGAAAAACGCCAGTCGTTCTTTCTTGCACGTTGCACGATCTGGCGCACGGCGGGCGCGTCGTGCGGCTCCAGGCCGCGACCGAGGGCGTAGGTGAGCAGTTTTTCGGTGAGCGTGGTCACGAATAGCTCGGGGCGCTTCAGCAGCACCTCTTCGAGGCCGGCGACGCCGTCGAACTCGCTGCCGTCGGCGAAGCCGCCGCGTGAATCGGACTCGGCGTGCCAGCGGCCGATGGCGTCGTAGTTTTCCAGCGCGAAACCCACGGGGTCCATGAGGTTGTGGCAACTGGCGCAGGCGGCATTTTCGCGATGCTTGGCGAGGCGTTCGCGGATCGGTAGTGATTCGGAGATCACGCCGTCGAGCGCGGGTACGTCCGGCGGCGGTGGAGGTGGCGGGGTGCCGAGCAGGTTCTTCAGAATCCAATGCCCGCGAATCACCGGCGAGGTGCGCGTGGCGTAGCTGGTGACGGTGAGGATGCTGCCCTGCCGCAGCAGACCGCCGCGCTGCCACTCGGGCGCGAGTTTCACCTCGCGAAAGCGGCTGCCGTAGATGTGCGGGATGTCGTAGTGCGCGGCGAGACGCTCGTCGAGCCAGGTGCGGTCGGTGCGCAGCAGTTCGAGCACGCTACGGTCGTGTTTGACGATGTCGTCAAACAGCAGGCTCGTTTCGGCACGCAGGGAATCGCGCAGGTTTTGGTCGAAATCGGGAAACAGGCGCGCGTCCGGCGTGATGGATTCCAGATTGCGCAAATAGAGCCATTGGTCGGCGAAATTCGTCACCAGCGCTTTCGCGCGCGGATCGCGCAGCATGCGGCGGGCTTGCTGTTCGAGGTCAAGCGGGCTGCGGAGCAGTTCTTCGTCGGGAATGCTGCTCCAGAGGAAAAACGACAGGCGCGAGGCGAGTTCGAGGTCGGTGAGCCGATACGGCGACTGCGGCTGATCGGCGACGGTTCGGAAGAGAAACTCGCGGCTCACCAAGATGGCCGCGAGGGCCGATTCGACGCCTTCTTCGACGGTTTTCGCCTCCTGCACGAAGGGCAGCACGCGCGTATAGTCTTCATCCGTCACAGGTCGGCGATAGGCGCGGCGCAAAATCGGCATCAGCACCGCTTTGGCATCCGTTTTGCCATTGCCGAAGAGCAGGCGACGGCTGGGCGTGTCGCCCGCGCCTTTCGCATTCAAGGGGCCGGTGATCGTGACCTGATACACGGCGGGCGAGAGACGCGGATGGCGGTGCAGATTGAAGCTCGTCTTGTAGGGCTGGCGCAGCCGCTCCAGCACGGGCGCACCATTGGCAACGAACGTGACGCCGAGGTCATGCGCGCCGCTGGTGACGTGGAAGCGCGTTTTCACATGCGCGTCGATCGCCTCGTAGTTTTTGTTCTTCGCGGGTTTGACCGTGAACTGCTCCTTCAACTCGCGATCGAGCAGCACCTGCAGTTCGTGCGAGCCGTTCATGCCCTCGACCTGCTCGTTGCGGTCGCGTTGCAGTCGCACCTGCACCACGTAGTCGCCCTCTTGCGAGAAAACGTGCGGGATGAGCACGCCGCCGCGCGTGCCGAGCGGCAGTCCGGGAAGGTGATACTCCTGCGTGATGTCCGGCGCGACTCGCAGCGCGACCACCTCGGATTCGGTCGAGATGCCGACGGCGCGGCGGGCGATTTTCTGCGCCGCCGTGATGTAGCGGTCCAGCAGCGCGGGCGGCAGATCGCCCACGGTGATGTTGTCGAAGCCATGGCTCGATTCATCCGCAGGCAGGACGGCGACGGCATCGAAATCGACCGCCAGCAGATCGCGCACCGCGTTTTGATACTCGGCGCGAGTCATGCGGCGCAGGGTGTCGGTGCGGCCGGGGTTTGGATGCGCGGTGGCGTGTTGGTCCAAGGCCGTGGCGAGTTCGGCCACCATGGCCGTGTAGCCTGCGTCGTCGGGCCGCTGTTTGCCGATGGGCGGCATGTGGCGGGCGTTGAGCTGGCGGATTACGGTTTCCCAGACGTCCGGGTGCTGCGTGATGTCATCGCCGAGGATGGCACTGAGATTGAGATCGCCTTTCTTCACATCGGCGTCGTGGCAGTCGATGCAGAACTTCTCCAGCACGGCCTCCGGCATGGTCGCGTGGAGCAGCGTGGTACTGAGAAAAAGGAAAATGAAGCGGGGCAGCATGAGGTGGCAACGAGTGCGTCTTTATTACACGGCCAGGATTCCGCTGTGAAGCCTCAAATCACCGTGATTCGCCCAGTGTTGTCAGTTGCCGGACGGTGAGCAGCAGCGTGAAGCCGTGCTGAGTCGCCAGCTCAAAGGCTCCTGCATGCAGTGCATCTGACTTCGGATAATCGATCACCAGTACCGGCTTGCCGTGCGGTTTGAGCTGTTCGAGGAAGCTGATCACATACTGTGACTGCTTGGCGGTTTTGAGCTTCTTCCCAGCCACGAACAAGTCTTCGACGCCGATGGCGCTGATGAGTGCGCGATAGCCGGCTTTCGCGAGAAGTTGCGAGGCGTTCTGCGGGATCACGAGGAAGCCGGGCTGCTTGTCACGCGCACGTTTCGCGATAGCACCGACCCACACGATCATGTCCTCGCGGTAGGTGTGGCCGGTTTCGGGGTTCGGGCGATCGTCGAGCCAGTCCTTGGTCTTTTCATCGTACTCGTAGAACTCAAAGGCATCGACAATGTCGAGGTAGATGCCGTCGAAACCCTGCGCCACGACCTTGTCCACCGCAGGCAGCATGATCTGCTGCCACGCGGGCTGCCAGTAGCGCACGCGGTAGTTGCCCTTCCAGTCGGGGTTCTCGGTGTGGAGAAATTTCGGTGCTAAAGCATCCGGCTTGCCGTCTTTGTCTGCATCCCAGCTCTTTTGCCAGTAGGGTCGATAGTCCTCAGCCTCACCGATGGACACATAGGCCACGACACGGCGACCTTTTTTGCCCGCGCGGATTGTTTCGAGGTCCGCAGGTGTCCAATCAACGTCGCTGCTGAAAGCGGCATCGAGCACGATGAGATCGCGCTCACAGGCTGCGAGCTGCTGCACAGCGGCTTCGCGGGTTTTCGACAAGCGATCTGCCTGGAGCACATAGGCGAAGGATTTGGGCGCAAAGGCAGGCTCAGCGCCCGCGAGGCTCCATGAACTGATCAAAATGGCAAGGAGGGTGGCGGTGGCTTGCATGGGGCGCATCGTGGCGACGGCGACGGGGGCTGTCACCCCGAATTCCACATTGACGCCTCCCTTTTGGGGAATACTCTCCGACTTTCCGTGACGCATCATCAAATCATGATTCGTCCATATAACCTAAACGACCACCATCATGTCCCGCTCTTACATCTTCTCGTCCGAGTCCGTCGGCGAAGGCCATCCTGACAAAGTTGCCGACACCATCTCCGACGCCATCCTCGACGCCTGCCTCAAGATCGACCTCAAGAGCCGCGTCGCCTGCGAGACCTTCGTGAAGAGCAACATCGTCGTTGTCGGCGGTGAAATCACCATCCCGAAGCTCCAGAACAAGAAGCTCGGCACCACCAAGCCCATCGATGAAGTCATCAACGTCGGTCAGGTCATCCGTGAGGCCGTGCGCGGCATCGGCTACACGAATGTGGACGACGTCTTCCACGCCGACCAGATCTTCATCAACAACTACCTCACCATCCAGAGCCCCGACATCGCTCAAGGGGTCGATGCCGCCGGAGCTGAAGGCAAAAAGCATCAGGAACAGGGCGCTGGCGATCAGGGCATCATGTTTGGCTATGCCTGCGATGAAACGCCCGAGCTCATGCCCGCGCCGATCATGTTCGCCCATCGCCTTGGCCGTGAGCTGACCCGCATCCGCAAGGCTGGCAAGCTCGCCAAATGGCTGCGACCCGACGCGAAGAGCCAGGTCTCCGTCGAATACGCCGATGGCAAGCCCACGCGTATCGTGAACGTCGTTATCTCCACGCAGCACGCCGCTGACGTGAGCCACGCCGAGATCGAGAAGTTCTGCATCGAGCAGGTCATCAAGAAGGTGCTGCCGAAAAACATGCTCACCAAGGACACCGAGTATCTCATCAATCCGACGGGCAAGTTCGTCATCGGCGGCCCGCAGGGCGACAGCGGCCTCACCGGACGCAAAATCATCGTCGATAGCTACGGCGGCATGGGCCGTCACGGCGGTGGTGCCTTCTCCGGCAAAGACCCGTCCAAAGTGGACCGCAGCGCCGCCTACATGGGCCGCTGGGTCGCCAAGAACGTCGTCGCCGCCGGCCTCGCCTCGAAGTGCGAAGTGCAGTTCGCCTACGCCATCGGTCATCCCTTGCCTGTGAGTGTCCACATCGACACCTTTGGCACCGGCACCATCGGCGACGACAATATCCTCGACGCCGTCTTGAAGGTCTTCTCCTTCAAGCCCGCCGACATCGTCAAGCAGCTCAACCTGCTCCGCCCGATCTACTCCAAGACCACCAACTACGGTCACTTCGGCAAGATCGACGATCCAGACATCACCTGGGAACTCACCAACAAGGCTGAGGCACTCAAAAAGGCCGTGAAGTAACGCGAGCTGTCCAGTTGGTGTGCAACTGGTTCATCCCAATCACCAAGCCGCGCGGGGAAACCTGCGCGGCTTTTTTCGTTTTATGCTCACTTCACGGCTTGGAGAGCGCGGGCGCTCTGTTCATCGACGAGTTGGGTCAGGAAGGTCCAGTAATCCTTTTTTCCCACCGTCTCGCGCACGGTGGCAGCAGGCAGGAAGCGGCGCATCTCCTGCACAAAGTCGTCTCTCATCTGCGGGTTCGTCTTCAGCTCATCCAACCGCTGCCGCAGCAGGCTGCTGAACTCCACCGCCTCGCGCTGATGATCCTGCACCTTGAGCGGAATCAGCCGCGCCGGCAGTTCCACCCCCTGCTGCACCAGCCAGGCGATGTCCCACAGGTCGCGGTTTTTCACGCGGTTCTCGCGGAACGCGAGCGCGATGATCTTGTCCGCCAGGATTTCCTCGCGGCTCTGCGCCCGCAGGATGAGTCCCGCAGTGCCGAGGTCCACGCCATACAGATTCCGCAGCATCATGGGGCGCGGATCGTGACTGGGGATGGCACAGATGTCGATGTGGATGCGCTGCGCCGGGAGATGCTTTTTTTCAGGACGCGTCTCCACACTCAGCTTCCAGGTGGCGACCTTGCCGCCGGTTTTCACTGGCTCGCTCACGCTCACCGGCAGGCCGTAGCGCGTTTGCAGCTTCGCCGTGAGCACACGGGCCAGGCCGGCGAGATCCTGGCGCTTGAATCCACTGCCGCCAGTGAAGTAGAGGTCTTCGCTCAATCTCGCGGAGCCATAGCAGGCCCGCAGGCAAGTGCCACCGATGAAGGTCAGGCCCGTCAGCAAGCCGGCTCCGCTCATCTCCCGCAGGATGTCGTGATGCAGCAGCTCTTTTTCCACTACAGGCCGCAGTGTGGCGAGATCGCCGCGCGCTCTGAGCGCCGCGTCCACCAGTTGGTCAAACAAGCTCACGCAGCACCTCCTCGTCCACGAGTTCCAGACTGCGGCGGGTGGCCTTCATATCACGCACCGCCTGCTTCACCGAGGCACGCCAGAGATGACGCTCCGCATCGTAGGCCAGCTCGCCGCCCACGTCCTCCGGCCGCTGTGCCGTGTGGATGAATTCGATGTGACCGTGGTCACCGCAGTCCACCACATGGCTGCGCCCGGAGGACAGCAGCGTGATCCAGTTCATCGGCACCTGGGAGATGACTCCGGCATCGCTCAGCACCGTTTCCAGGCTGATGTAATTGAACGCATCCGCCCGCAGCCGGGCCGCCGCGTGAAACAGCAGGTTCCCGGCGGGAAAATTCGCCACGGGGTAAAGGTAGATGCCCCGGCAAACCCGCCGTAGCACCCCCGCCTTCACCGCCCGCGACAGCAGCACCGCCAACTGCCCGCACCCCGGCACCGCCGCCGCCAGATCCGACGGCGTGAAAACGCAGTGATCCCGGTCCGCCAACGCGCGAAGGACTTCCGAAAGCTGCTTGATCGGCTGCATGGCACGACTCTACAAAACATTGCAGAAAGTGCAAGGTTTTGTGCAGTCACGCTCCTGCTTCCCGCGCCTCTCTACAACCAGCGCACCAACGATGGTCACGCCGGCAAAATCGACGATCCGGACATCACCTGGGAACTCACCAACAAGGCCGAGGCGCTCAAGAAAGCCGCGAAGTAAAGTAGCCCAGTTGCTGTGCAACTGGAGTCCCTTCAGAAAAGGGCCGCGCGGGGAAACCTGCGCGGCTTTTTTGTGTCTTGTAAGCATCACCGCAGATCAAGCAAACACACTAGGCGGCGCTTGGTCGCGAACTTGAGATCCAATCTCTCCTTTTTTTCACGTTTTTCATGAGTGCAGCGATTCAAGGTTTGCTGATGCCCGTCTAAGAAAGGGAAGCACAGGCTTGCAGCAGATCTTCAAACACCGTTTTGACTGCCTCGTTCTGCTGGCCGTCTCTGGCCTTGGTCAATAAATCGTGCAGGGAGTCCGGCGATGCGTTCTTGGGGTAATCCATGGACACTTCATGTTTTTCGTCTCCTTGAGCGACTCGAACGGTGAGCTGGTGATAGCCGAACTCGCAGGAAACGCTCAGACTGTCCTGGAGGTTTTTTTTGAGGTGAATGCGATGACCACGAAAAAAGACGACTCCAGTGGAGGTCTGTACCTCGCGCCATTTTTCGGGGCCGGAGAGGAAAGTCCAACCAACGCTCTTGGTTAGGTGCCAAATTAGACGATTCCGCAGGTCCGCCGTCTCGCCTATGAGAATGTCCCACTCGTCGTTGGTATATGAGGGGTTCCTGTAAACGAAGACGCCGTTCTGGTAATACTGCTGGACTTTGCAGTGAGAATCTTTAAGTAGCCGGTCTCCGTGGTCGCTGAGTTCACACATCCAGGGTTCCGTTACTTGAGATGTTTTGAGTTGGTTCCTCAGAGCAGACTCGATGTCTTCCGCACCCTCCAACGAATCGAGAACAACTTGCACTGCATCTCGAAAGCTCGGCCAGCCGTCCTGTCGGCTCATCTGTGAACGCCAGTTTGCGTCGGAGTCGGAGAGGTTGATGTTTTCTTGCCAGCCTAGATTAATGGCCTCGCTTTTTGCGAGAATCGCGCGGGCCAGAAGGTATTCATCACGCCGTCCCACAAGGCTACGACCTTTGTCCCACAGTTTCTTCACCATAGAGCAGCGGTGCTGGAATGTTTTCAGGTCTGTCTCCTGCTGGAGCAAGACCTCGATCTGGCCTTGGAACAAAGGATGGCGCTCGACATTGATGATGGCCTGCTCCCACTTGCTGCCGCCGTCCAAGGAGAGGATTTTTTCCGCCTTCAGTCGCTCTTCTGCCAGTTGCCCAGGATTGACGGCTTTCACTTCATTCAGTGTCTCTTTGCCGAATGCTTCGAGGATGGAGCCATGCTTTCTGGCGAAGTTCGCCAGGGCATCCAGAGCTTTGACGGCGTTGCCATAGTTTTTCTTGTCGAAGGAGGTTTGGGCCAGCAGATTGCGCACGACGCGGAACCAATGAATCTCCTCACGACTGCCTGCGGTCCAGGACGCTTTCAAAGCCAGCAAGGTGGCATGAAGCCACAGGCGCATTTCGAGTGTCAGCTTCACGTCTGGTTTTTCAAAGAACGGCTCCAGCAGCGGTTCACCATCAAAAGGAGCGGCCGAGCCGGCCCCAAGACGTTGACGCAAGGTAATGATCGGCCATGGATCGGAACCTTGGCGGGATAGGGTGTCGAGCTGCTCAAAGACCAGCTGCACACATGTTTCCGTGAACAAATCCTTCCAATTGGCGGGATCGTACGCTTTGCTTTCATCCAGCCACTCGGGATCCAACTTGTCTTGGTTAGAAGCGCGAACATTCACGGCGAGGGCAACGAAGGTTCTGAAAAAGGCCGCTGAAACGGGTTCAGACGGCGATGGCTTGTCCTTATGAAAGTGCCAAAACAGATCGAGCCATGGACCATCCAGCCGTATTTTCCACGGATCCTGAATCTCCGCACCTTGGGGGCACACGCGATCTTCGTGGGTCTCGATGAGCCACGCTTTGAATTTCTCAAATCCTGTGAGTTCTATGCCTCGCGCATTCATCTTGATGTAAATTTCCTCGGACTGTCCCAGGCTCCGAAGATCCAGTACATCGAAGGTGATGGGCGAGCGCCCAGACTCTGCAAGCTTGCCATACAGAGCACGAAGATTGGGGGTGGCTTTGAACTCATCCGCGATGGCCTTGATCATGACCAAAGCACCAGCGATGGTGGGATCGTGTTTCCATGTCAGGCAAAACCACGGCTGATTGGTGATCTCGCAAGATGGTTTCGTTTCACCTGATTCCGCCGAAATGTCCAGCAGCGCGTTGAAGAAACGCTGGGAACTCTGCCGGACGGAGTAGCGGAACCTGGGTTCTCCATCGGCATCCCTCATGCGTGAGCGAAAATCATCGCCTTGGTTTGCCGCACCGGCGAGGAACCAATGCAGCAAAAAAAGCGTGGTGAGGCGCTGCTGACCGTCGATGGGCTGGAAGCTGCCACCATTAACCTCCCCATAGATGAAGTCGAGGTTCAGCGGCTTGGTCCCATTCAACGCTTCGTGGAGAGCCTTGAGAAAAGCCACCCGGAGACGTTCAGCGTTTTTCCGGCCTTGGGCGTAGTCCCGCTGAAGCAAGGGAATCTCCACCTGTGGATGATTGGATTCATTGAACAGGTCCAGAAAGCTGACGCGGGCAGACTTTGGTTGAAAGCGAATGGCTGTGGTGGACTCTTGTGCTTTAGCAGGCTGCTGAAAAACGCCTGTAGAAGCAGTTACGGTGCGCGGAGGCAGCGGTTGCTGTGCAACCCAGGTATCCTCAAAGAATGCCTCCAGCCTGACTCGGATGGCTTTCTGGTAGTCTTCAGCATCATCCTTCGTCCAGTGGAGCAGATTGACCGGGTTACTTGAATAAGCCTTGGTGAAGACATTGCGGGTGCAGGGCAGGATGTAGAGCTCAGATTGGTCCAAACCGAGAATCCACCCGCGTTTGACCGCGAAGGGACTGTTGCCGTAACCCCGATTGGTTGTTTCATAGAGTAAGCCCAGATTCCATAGCCCGTCGAGTTTAGTCGGGCCGCTGTCAGCCCCTTGGTTGAACTCCTTGCAGAGATCGCTGTAACGGGTTCTCAGATGTTCATGGGTGCTCCTGTCCTCTTTCTTGGACTTGTGTAACACTGCAAGGAGGCTCTCGATGTCATCCAGCTCCGCCTGACGTTCATTTTTTTTGAAATAATCACGCAGAGCCGCAAAGGCACCCTCGATCTCCTTCTCCGATTCAGGCAGCCGAGAGGCAGACGCATGAATGTGCTCTATGTCCCAATTTTGCTCCTGGAAAGCCTCGAAGGAAAAACGGATCGTGCCAGACCTATCCGCATAGATTGCGGCCAAGTTGAACAACAACAGGACTTTTCGAATCTTTTCCGAATCCTCATAGCTGAGTTTTTCCAGATGACTGCTGATGTCTGCGCGCGAGGCCAGATTGTCGAAAACTTTATCTCTTATCTCGCGCTTTAGATGACTGCAAAAGTCGTTCTTTCGGAACTGTTTGGCACTGGCAAGGAGTCGCCGCACGGGTTGCCCCAGATGGGTCAAATAACCCACTAGGTGAAACAGCCGGTTGTCCTCAAACCATTCTTCCAGAGTGCTGAAACAGGACTCGATCTCTTCCCAGAGCTGGGCTGGCTTGCGATTCTTTAACGCAGCCAAGAACCACTCGAATACAGCATGGTCCGCCGCGCCTTTCGCGCTTTTCTCTTCCGGGGCTGTCAGGCAAAGCAGCCATTCCATTCTGCAGACGGGCATCGCCGTCTTCTTGTCTTTTTCCTTCTTGTTCAGGAAGGCCCAAAACTCCGGCTCCTGAAGCCGCCGCTCCATATCGTCCCAACGCAGGGCAATGCGGTGGCGCTCAGCCTCATTTTGGCCCTCGCTCCTGACAAGGACAGCGCGGATAAGTTCGGCATCCTTAAGCTTGATCTTTCCCCCATTGAGACGAGTAAAACTGCGCATGGCCTCCTTCCTGTCATCGACGCCATGCCAGATAAACTTGACGCATAAACCAGCAAGATCCGTCAGTGAGTTTAGTTTGCGGCTCTTGTTCTTCGACTGCCATTGTTTGATGGCTTTCTCAGCTTCGCGGATGAAATGCAAATCTGGCAAGTCGCTGTTGCCAACCTCATGAAGTAGATCCTCAAGGCCGCTGGGCGTCTCTGGATGGCGCTCATACTTGATCTGAAACCGCGGAGTTTCTGGAGCCAGTTGGCGAAGAATGAGAAAGATGGTGGTCAAACGCTGTTGCCCATCCACCACTTCCCACTCATCGCCCTTTTCGCCCTTTTTGAGCACTACGAGAGGCTGCAAACAGTAGAAATGACCATTCTGAGATTTTTCTTCAAATTCCTTGAGGTCGTTCAGCAATGCCGTGACTTGTGGTTCTTCCCAGCGATACCCACGTTGGTAGCTTGGGATGAAGAACTTCATTTTATCACGGACAATCTCACCGACGGTTTTAGTTGTCAGCTTTTTGGCGTTGGAGTCGGATTCAGTTTCCATGGGGCGTTTCATGCGGGATGAATAATGAACTTTCAACTCCTGCTTTTAAGCACAGCGTCTCGATACAGCGCACTCCAGCATCTTTCATCATCGCCAGCATCACTTGGCCCGCAGCTACGGCGTCGGATTCGGCTTCATGGTGCTGGAAGGAGTGGCCGATGTGCGCGGCGAGGGTGTTCAATTTGTGATTGGGCAGGTCGGGCCAGACGGCCCGCGCGAGGCGGCAGGTGCAGAGGTAGCGGAAGGACGGGCGCGGTAGCTGATAGTGCTGGAGCGTTTGTGCCAGTACGTCCATGTCGAATGGGGCATAGTGCGCGATGACGAGGTCTGCGGACAGAGGCAGTGAGATGACCTCGGGGGCGACAGTCGGGAACTCAGGCGCGTCCTTCACGCTGAACCAGTTCAGGCCGTGAATGTCATCCGTCCATTCTGGCTTGAAGAAGCCATGCCCCTTCGGTGGCTTGATGAGCCAGCTTTTCGATTCGATGAGCTGGCCTTCTTCAAACAAGGCGACGCCTGCCGCGCACATGCTGACGCGGCTTAGATTGGCGGTTTCAAAATCAAGGCTGGCGATTTTCATGAGTGGAATCCTATGCGGTTGGTGGTGGCTTCTCTCGGTTCGGGATCGGCGAAAATTTCCGCGAGCGAGTAGTCAGGGGCGCGCGGCAGTGTGCGGCCGAGATGCGTGGCGAGGCGGTGGGCGTGCTCGTGATCCAGTCGCTTGAAAATGCGCTGGGAGATGAGCCGACCGGGGCGCAGCAGGGCCTGGTCGATGTCGGTGGCGCGGCCGTTGATGGTGCAGATGATCTGCAAGCGGAGGAAGTCGGCCAGCATGCCATCGGTGAGATTGAGAATGGAGCTGACCTGCTCGCGATTGTCGGCACCACGCGCCATGAGCGCGGCGTCGCTGTCTTCCAGAATGACGGCGAATTGCTTCTCCTGATGGCGGCGGCGCTGCTCGGCCCAGAAGCCGATGAAGTTCGGGTCGGTGAGTACCCGGAGCGTGGAGGCAGGGATGAAGTAGAAGCGGTGCGATTCACGCAGCACGCCCATGAGATGCCGCAGGTAGGAGGTCTTGCCGGTGCCGGGCTGTCCTTCGAGGATGGCGAGGCCGTTTTTGCGTGTGGTGAGCCGCCGCACGAACTCGGCGTGCCACGTCATCGTCTCCTCCGTGTAATGCAGCGCGAAGACCTCATCGGAGAGCAGGCTTTCAGGAGTGAGCGGCACGGTCACGCGACCGATGTCCTTGTCCACACGGATCAGCGAATACGAGCCGCCTTCAGGCTCCGGTGGCCGTGTATAGCTCTTGGCAAACTCACGCGCGATGGCTTCTGCCTCGGCGGCTGAGTCGGCATAGGCGTCCAGACGATCCACCGACGCATAAAGCAGTGTGCGCGGTGCCAACTGGAAGGTCAGGTCATCCCACAATAGCTTGTCGTTCGATTCCCATGCTCGGTGGGAGCGCAGCAACTCGCCCGCCTTCTCCGCCGCCGCTCGTTCCAGATCCCAACGTCCACGGATATGGAAGCGATGCATGGGGCCATGCCCAAAGGCGGCGAGCACGGGGATGTGAGGCCCGCGGTAATTCGGGGAAAAAGCGTCGGCCTCTGTGTTGCCACAGACGACGAGTGCCTGAGGCGGGGAGTTCTGCATTTCGTTCATGCTGGCACGATTGCCTGCGAACGCAGGCCGGACGAGGAACAGCATTGTCCACAATCCTTGTCCGCGTCACGCCTGCGCGCGAAACTCCTGCCGCAGGCGACGCAGCGTGCGGTCGCTCGTTTCAGGCGCGAGTCCAAGTCCGGCGACGAGAAAGCTGCGCCGCTCTTCACCCCGCAAACCACGCTTCATCACCACGGCTACTAGCTTTTGTAGCTTCTGGGCAAGTTTGCGCCGGTGCTCCTTACCCTCCTTCAACACGGCACCTTGACGTGATCGCGCACGCGAACGATGCAGGCGGGCGATCTCGTTCCAGCGGATGTCACGCTTCGGATCGAAGGACCAGTAGGACGGAATCACGATCATGGTGGCGAAGGGCGTCAGATTCACCGCGAGCTTCAGCAGCAGCGGCTCGTCATGCAGCATGCCGTAGAGATTCCAACGCATGCAGAAGGCATCGAACGCGGTCTGAAAGGCTGCCTGCGGCCCTGGCTGCCGACTCGGCCACTCGGGGCGCAGATTCCGCTCCGTGCCCATGGTGCGGCGGATGACGCCTTTGTGATCGGCATGACGTTTCGTTTTGAAGGCCGTCTTGATTCGCGTCCATTGAGCGCTGAACTCCGGGTCGGTCTTCAGCTCGGCCTCCTTCTGCGCATACTTGGCGGATTTGCCGGTGACATGCTCGTAGATGCCGCTCTGCACCTCGCGCTCGTGCCGGGCCACGATTTCACAGGCCGTCTCGTCGGGCGGTTCCGGCAGTAGATCAATGAGCAGCCGCTGCGGCTCGGTGAGCGCTTTTTGGTCGCTCCAACTCGCCAGTGCGTCCCGCAGCGCATCGCACATTTCAATCGGCCAGAGCGTGAGCGGAGCCAGCACCCAGTCGTGCAACTTGCGCAGACGGTTTCCGTCCAGGCCTTTGAATGAGCGTGCCACGCGATGGTAGGCCCGCAGCACTTCCTCCGACCACTGGCGCGGACTGTAAGCACGCGTGTCGAGGCATTCGAGATCGTGCTTCAGGGTGGAGGAGGATGGCATGGGGCAGAGTAGCCCAGTTCCTGCGGAACTGGAGTCCCGGACTTTGTTGCGCCGCAACAAAGGTACGTGAGGCCGAATCGCCCACGCGACTATGTTTTGCACGAGCACAAAAAAGGAGGCTGTTGCCAGCCTCCCTGCGTGAGTTTCGATGATGCGGATGAGGGCATCCGCGCTCCGTTAGGCGAGCGCTTGCGCGACGGCTGCGGCGGTGATGCCGAGTTCCTTGAAGACGATGTTGCCGGGGGCGCTGATGCCGAAGCGGTCGATGCCGATGATCTGGCCCTGCGTGCCGACGTATTTCCACCAGAGACCGGAAACACCAGCTTCGATGGCGATGCGCTTGGTGCAGGCGGCGGGAAGCACGCTATCGCGATACTCAGCGCTCTGACGATCGAAGCGCTCGAAGCATGGCAGGCTGACGACGCGGACGCCGGGCTTGCCCTGCGCACCTTCGACGGCCCACTGCACTTCGGAACCGGTGGCGATGACGATGGCGGTCAGCGGCGCGGTTTCCTTCACGAGAACGTAGCCGCCTTTGAGCGTGCCTTCGCGGCGGGTCGCGGCGCTGGCATGGCCTTGATGAGGGAGATCCTGACGGCTCAGGGCGAGCAGCGTGGGGCCGTCATTGCGGCTGAACGCGGCGGCGAAGGCGGCGGCACACTCTTCGGCGTCGCCGGGGCGGATGACGTCGAGATTTGGGATGACGCGCAGGCCACTGATGGTTTCGACCGGCTGATGCGTGGGGCCATCTTCACCGACGCCGACGCTGTCGTGCGTGAAGATGTAGGTGACGGGCAGTTTCGCGAGTGCGGCGAGGCGGATGCTCGGGCGGCAGTAGTCGGCGAAGACGAGGAAGGTAGCGCCGCTGGCAAGGAACAGGCCGTCGTAGGCGATGCCGTTGCAGATCGCGCCCATGGCGTGTTCGCGGATGCCGAACCAGATGTTGCGGCCCGTGCGGTTCGTGGCGCTGAAGTCGCCCATGCCGGTGAGGTAGTTTTTCGTGGAGCCAAAGAGGTCGGCGCTGCCAGTGACGATATTCGGCACAGTCTTGGCGATGTGATTGAAGATCTCGCCGCCGCTGTTGCGCGTGGCGGCTTTGCCTTCGGCGGGATATTCCGGCACAGCTTTGAGCAGGTCTGTGGCGCAGAGCGTGCTGTTGCGTGCAGCGTCGAGTTCTTTGGCCAGTGCGGGATTTGCAGCGCTCCAGGCGAGATAGACCTTGTTCCATTCGCCGTGGATCGCGGCGCGTTTGGCCTTCAAGTCGGCGAAGTAAGCCTTCACTTCGTCGCTGACGTAGAAATGCGTGCCTTCGGGGATGCCGAGGCCTTTTTTCGCGGCATCGACGAACTTCGCGCCGCCTTCGCCGTGGCCTTTGGCCGTGCCGGCGACTTCGGGGATGCCTTTGCCGATGATCGTCCTGGCGATGATGATCTTGGGCTTGCCGTTGTCGTTTTTCTTCGCGGTGTCGATGGCACCGAGGATGGCGTCGAGATCGTGACCATCAATCGTGACAGCGTCCCAGCCGACGGCGGTGAAGAGCGCCTGCGCATCCTCGCTCTGCGTGACCTTGGCCATCGCGTCGAGCGTCACATCGTTGGAATCGTAAATGAGGATGAGGTTGTCGAGCTGGTTGTGCGCGGCGAATGACACCGCCTCGCGGGCCACGCCTTCCTGTAGGCAGCCGTCGCCGGCGAGGGCGATGATGTGGTTGTCGATGAGGGTGGGCGCTGCGGTGTTGTACTTCGCGGCGGCCATCTTGCCGGACACGGCATAACCGACGGCATTGCCCACGCCCTGGCCCAGCGGCCCAGTGGTGGACTCGACGCCCGGTGTTTCATGGAACTCAGGATGCCCCG
>JBDNIB010000739.1:0-2756 GCA_041688535.1 Prosthecobacter sp. | reverse complement strand
TTCACAGATGAGCACGAGCATGGCTGACACTGCCGTGATGGGAGACATCGTATTTCAATAGGACGCCCCACTTCATGAAAATCATCTCACTTCTCTGCATCACCACCTGTCTATCACTCCACGGCGCTGACGACTCCGACATCACCTGGCTTGTTACCTACGACGGCAAAGCCATGCCTGACTCGACCTGGAGCGCTGTTGGCAAGCCGAACGCGAAGATCGCGAACGGCACGCTGCATCTTGTGGATGATTCCGCGACGGAGCCGGGTGCATTTCGCGCCGCGTGGAAGCCGCAGCCCGATACGGAGATCGTGGTCGAGGCGAAGGTGCGGGTGGAGTTCGTGAAGGCGAGGCGCGACGGCTCGAGCATGTGGCCCGCGCAGCAAGGTGTGCCGGTAGGTTTGCTCGTGAGCGATGGGAAGCATCGGGAAGGTCTCCTTCAAACCTGGTCGCAGGACGGCGGCAAGACCTGGGACAAACTCGCCCCGCTTGAAGTCGGTAGCGTCGCGCCCGACATGGTGCTCATGAGCAACGGCGTGCTCGCATGCAGCTACGACCGCCCCGGCTCGAACCTCATGTTCAGCACCGACCAAGGCCATACTTGGAGACATCACACCGCCATCCTCGAAGTCAGTCCCGGCCGCCTGCTCTACATTTACGACGCGCCGAATCTTCGGGCGCTCTATGTGGATGTTGAACTGGTGAAGTGATTCCTTTCAGACAACTCCGAACCACCATGAAACACACCCACACACTGCTCACCAATTTGATAACAAACCGTCCGGCACGCGCGCTAATTGGGGCCGCCCTGCTCCTAGCCACCTTGCTAGTCACCGAGTCTGCAAAGGCGGCGGACCCGGTCACGATCGTGGCGTTCGGAGCTTCCGCCACGGCGGCGCGTGGCTCGACGAGGATCTATGCCGCAATCATCCAGGATGAATTGCGCAACGTTCGCATCATTAACGCGGGGGTTGGTGGCAATACGACGGAGATGGCTCGCAAGCGTTTCGAGCAGGATGTCCTGGCGCATCACCCGCAGATCGTGATCATCCAATTGGGCATCAATGACGCGGCGATTGATGTTTGGAAAAAGCCGCCCGCCACGGAGCCGCGAGTTTCGCTGGAGCGCTATGAGGCCAACATGCGGCATTTCATCCAGACGCTGAAATCCAAGGACACGCAGGTGGTGCTGATGACCCCGAACCCGCTGCGCTGGACGCCGAAGCTCAAGGAGTTGTATGGCCAGCCGCCCTACAAGCCCGACGAGGAAGGTGGGTTCAACGGCGTCCTCACCCGCTACTGCGAAGTGGCCCGCCGGGTCGCCCGCGAGGAGGGGGCGGAGATGATTGATGTCCAGCAGGCGTTCGTCGAGCAGGCGAAGAAACGCGCCGTGACCGTGGATTCGCTTCTCTCGGACGGCATGCATCCCAATGACGATGGTCATCGCCTCGTGGCCGACTTGTTGCGCGAGCGCATCCTCGCTCTCGCGAAGACCGGCAACCTGCCCATCACCGAAGGACCGCTGTGGAAAGCCAGCGGCGAGACCGTTTCGATCAGCCCCATCTGCACGGACATCACGCATGATTCTCCGAACGCCGCCGTGCTCGGCTGCGGACTCGCACGCCTGAAGGACGGCTCGGTGATGACGGTGTATTCCACGCCCTTCAGCTACTACGCCAAGCCCGGCACGACGTGGATCGCAGGCCGCGTGACGAAGGACGGCGGCAAGACTTGGTTGCCCGAGCAAGTCATCGCGCGACATCCCGACTGCCAGCCGTCGCATCCCTCCGTGATCACCGCACGCGATGGCGTGATTCACGTCTTCTACCTCGGCTTCAAGAAGTGGAACTGGAAAGGCGTCAATCCCACGGACGATACGCAAAGCGACCTGTGGACGACGCGCAGCAGTGACAACGGCGCGACGTGGAGCGAGCCGCAGATGATTTTCAAAGGCTACACCGGCGCGAGCAACGGAGCGATCGAGACACGCGACGGGCATCTCATCGTGCCGTTCTCACATTATGTGAATGATCCCGGCCGGCTCGTGAGCCACGCCTCGGTGTCCGCCGACGGCGGCAAGACCTGGAGCCTCGGCAGCGCCATCGACATCGGCGGCGCAGGCGACCACGAGGGCGCGCTGGAACCCTGCGTGATCGAGCTCGAGGATGGCCGCGTCTGGATGCTCATCCGCACGACACGCGGCTTCTTTTGGGAATCCTTTTCGTCCGATGGTGGCAAGACTTGGTCGGAAGCCAAAGCCACCCACATTGATGCCGCCTCCGCGCCCGGTCATCTCGCACGCCTCACCGATGGCCGCATCGCGCTCGTGTGGAGTCGAAAAGCAGATGGCCGCAGAAAGCTGCACCTCGCCTTCTCCGCCGATGAAGGAAAAACGTGGACTCCCTCCACGCTCCTCGCGGTGGGCAAGGCATCCTATCCTTTCGTCATCGAGATCGAACCCGGTGACTTGTGGATCGGCTATCACGACGTGCCAAAGAGCTGGAACTTCCCCCGCGCACGGCATGTGCGCCTGTCGGTGGCTGATGTGCCGGCAAAACCCTCGAACCAGACACTGAATTCAGAACCATGAAACACACCCTCACACTCCTCACCGCCCTATTGCTCACGCCACTGGCGTCACTCCACGCCGCCGACACCTTCATTGTCGAAAACGGGCAGCCGCGCGCCGAGATCGTCATCAGCGACAAACCTCAGCGCTCGGCCCGGCTCGCGGCGCAGGAGTTGCAAGACTACGT
>JBDNIB010000738.1:0-1808 GCA_041688535.1 Prosthecobacter sp. | reverse complement strand
GCACTCGCAGCACTGCTCGGTTACGCATTGCGACATCGGCGATCTATACTATTCCGGCGTCAGCGCGGGCTGGAGCTGGGGCTATGGAGATGCTGCATCCGGCGCGACGCTGGTGGAAAATAATCACATTCATCACCTCGGTTGGGCTCAGCTCAGTGACATGGGCGGCTTCTACGGGCTCGGCATCTCTCCCGGCACCGTTGTTCGCGGGAATCATGTGCATCACATCGCCAGTCATCGCTACGGCGGCTGGGGCCTTTACAATGACGAGGGCAGCACGGGGGTGTTGATGGAAAACAACCTGGTGAACGACACCAGCAACAGCGGCTTTCATCAGCACTACGGCAAATCGAACACCGTGCAGAATAATATCTTTGCCTTCGGCCGTGCCGCACAAATACAGCGCACTCGCAACGAACCCCATCTCAGTTTCCGGTATGCTCAAAACATCGTGGTCTGGGATGCATCCGTGCCATTGCTTGACGGCAACGAAACGAATTGGAGTCTTCCCGCCAGACTCGGGAATGGAGAGAGAAAAGACAGCGTTCAGTTTCACGAAAACCTCTACTGGTCCACCGATGGCAAGACACCAATGTTCCTTACCAGGGACCGATTTACGTGGGACACCTGGCGGGGGATGGGGCGAGACTCGGGCAGCCGGTTTGGCAATCCCATGTTTGAAGACATCGCCAAACGAGATTTCCGACTCAAGCCCGAGAGCCCTGCCCTCAAACTCGGCTTCAAGTCCTGGGACCTCACCGAAGCCAGCGTGCGCAAATCAGATACCGCATGGCGTGAACTCTCCGAAAAGGGCAGCGACTATCCCAACTGGGACACCGACGCGAGACCATGGCCGGCACCCGAATACAAAGTGGCGATGCAGACCTTTGAGACCACCCCGCTTGGCGGCATTGGAATTCGCAGCGCAAGTTATCAGCGGCAACGTGGCGAGCGTGATCACGGCGAGAGCGTAGGTGTGTCGGACGAAGCTTCATCGCCCATTCCAATCGAAGGGGGAGCGACCTCCCAGCGGAGTCTCAAGGTTCAGGATGCTCCCGGTCTGAAACGCAGCTTCGATCCCGTGCTAGGCATCCAACCCACCTGGAAGTCCGGCACCTTCCGTGTGAGTTTTGATATCATGGGACAACCAGGTGCCGATTGTTTTTTCGAATTGCGTGATAAGGACGGAGAAGTGGCAGCCGGTCCCTTCATCCGCTAGAGCAAGGGAGAACTTGTCGCGAATGACGCCCACAGCACCAAACTCGCAAGCCTCCCAGCACACGAATGGTGCCGTCTCACCATCACCGCCACAACCAGCAAAGGCAGCTACGATGTAACACTCATACGTCAGAATGGAACAAAGAATGAGTTCAAGGCCATTCCCTGCAAACCCAGCTGGTCCGTCGCCAGTTACCTGCTCTTTAGCAGCCTGAGCACCGCGAAGACGGCATACTTCATCGACAACATTAGCTGGATGCCGGAAAGCAAATGATGCAGCCCCCAAAATCGCCCCATTGGTTCCTCGCCCTTTTTACGATGAAAAATCCCCGCCGCGCATTACCCGCCCTCTTTCTTGTTTTGCTTCTGAACAACATCCACGACCTCGCCCAAGCCCAGCGCCAGGTGACTGCGCCCGTCCTGGAAGCTCATCAACTGGACCCCAATGACGGCAAGCATCCCATCCATCATCGTGAAGGCGAAACGCTTGTCGCGCGCCCCGGGGTTTATCCCTATGCGTATGGCCCGACCGTGCTCTTCGACGACCGGGACAAGCAGTTCAAGATGTGGGCCGGAGTGGGGTGGAATGG
>JBDNIB010000737.1:0-4009 GCA_041688535.1 Prosthecobacter sp. | reverse complement strand
CGTTGATCGGTTACTACTTCGGCGCGCATTATTCGCAGCGCATCGCGCCGCAGCGGGCGCGGCAGGTGATCACGGTCATCGGACTCGTGATCTCGGCCGTGATGTTCTGGAAGCAGTTTGGATGACAATGCGTCCACCGTGATTATGATGTGGATGCCATGAAACAAAGCCTCGCCGCGATTCTAATGTCCTGTGCCATCGCGAGCTGCTCGCTAGTCACCGTTCCGGTGAAAGCCGTCAGTGCCATCGTGACGACCACAGTCAAAACAACAGGCGATGTCGTCACCGCGCCGTTTGATGCCGTGGGCCGGAGCCGGAGTTCGGCGGAACCTGATGAATCCTCGAAACCGAGAACGAATGAGGAAATTCGGCGGGCACCGTCCTCCTATCTTGAGGATTCCGCATCGGGTGAGCAGGCGCGGCGGTAAGCTGACGGTGCAGGGCTGATTTACTGGCTGCGAGTTTTTGCCGGAGTTGGCGGTTCGATCATCAAGGAATCATGCGGGGACGCTGCGGAAATTCCCAACGCTTGAATGGTGGCATAAGCCTCCTTGCCGGTCTGAATCAGCCGTCCGTTCATGGGGATCAATATCTCCGCAGGCGTTTTCATCGTGCGCACGCGCAGGATCATTTCTTTCGGGTGCGCAGGATGCACAGTGGCGCTGCCGTGGGTGCGAAAGAGCGCATACTCTTTCGTCGTGCCCTCAGGTAGCGCGGTTGGGTGGATTCTCTCCAACTGCCACCAGTTCAGCACTTCGCCATGCGCCACCTCATTCGTGAACGCGACCTCCATGTCTCGCGTGGGTTCGGTCTGACCGCCATGCGTGCTGCTGCCGCTGGCCACGGCCCAGAACCAGGTCTGCTTTCCGGCTTGGTCGTCAGCATCAGCGCGTTTGGCCGTCCAGTAGATCTGCTGCTCAAAGCCCACGCCCTTCCCGGCTCCCAGCACGGGGCTCAGCACGGCGCTGAGTTCCGGCACAGGCACGCGTGTATCGTCTCCCTGTCGCAGAAAGACCTCCATCGTGACGAGATCCCCGGCGGGCACACGCACGGTCAAAAAGTTGGAAGCCTGATGCACGAGCCCGCCAGGATATTCACGGTGCGGCAGGAGCTGCGAACTGCGTTCGACGTGTTGGGCACTAGGGCTCTCCACCGCCCGGTAGCTGCCCCATAGCATTAGCGCCACGAGGGCGAAGACGGCGAACAGACCGGCAAGGATGGCGCAGACGATCAGGCAGCCGCTGCGGCCTTTCTTGGAAAGTGAAACGACAATCCAGAGGGTGACTCCGATCAGCAGCACGATCACGACGATCAGGATGATCAGAAAGCCCCAGGTGTGATTGACGATGGTCACGGTCGCTGGCGTCGTCACGATTGAGGGTGATGTCCTCGCCGCAGGTGCAACCACGCTGTCGGGTGCATGCGTCAGCACCAGTGTCTCCACAGTCACGGGTTTGCCGTCGAGCCGACACAGTTCGATCACGCCGCCGGTTTCCGTTTTGGCGGAGTTCAGTGCGGTGGCGAGCAATTCGTCACGCCATGTCATGAAGTCGCCGTCAAGCTCGCTGGCCGCCTTTGATCCGCCGATGCTGCTGACGAAGCGCACGCGATTCGGCCCCGCTGGCGACAGTTCGATGCGGGCCTCGGTCGTCTGCAGTTTGGATTTTGAGTCCCTCTTAAATGAAGCGGTGGCCTGTCCACAGGCGTCATTCATGCGCACCAGACCGGCGCTGCTGGCTTCGATCTGCCAGGTGGCGCTCAGCGATGAATCATCCCAGGTGCGCGTGCCGAAGACGCTGATCCAACGCGGATGTGCGGACGTTTTGACCTCGCCCACATGAAACTGGGCCTCGTACTGCATGCCGCTGCTTCCCACCTCAAACAAGACACCGAAACGGTCATGATCACGGATGACCGGCAGCTCGCCTATGGGTTGCAGATTCGCACCAGCCAGTCGGGCCAGTTCGGGGGTCGGCAGCACAAAGCGCGGGCGCAGGGTGTGCCTGCCGGGCTCGAGAATCCGCCAGGGTTGATTGCCCACCCGCACACCCGGCAGCACGAGCGAGCGTTGGCTCGTGTTGCGCTCCGTGTCGGTGAGCTTCGGTACGGGAATGTCGTCGATGGAAGGCCCGAAGAACTCGGCGCGCATCTCGATCGGGCCGCCTTCCACGACGACATACACATCCGCCGTCAGGACATTCTCATCCACGCTGACCAGCTCTGCTGTGACGCTTTTCACTCGGGCCGGTTTGCCCATGGGAATGCCTAGCGGCTCACTCCACAGCGCCAACGCTGCAGCCACTCCACCCACCACCAAAAGGCCGCTCAGCGCCAAGGCCACGCGTCGTTTGAGCGCCTGTCCAGCGGCGGCGGCAACGCGAACGCGATGGAAAAACGCCAGGGCTCCCACGGTCAGCAGAGTCACCGCCAACAGATAGAAGCACGCGACGCGTCCTTGCTCATCGCGCTCTTTGGCCTGCGCTGCCTGATTCAGCGCCACATCCGCCACCTTTGTCGCCTGCTCAAGCTGTAGCGACTCTTGTGCCAGGGCGGCGGTCTGCTGGCGCAGTGCCTGTATCTGCGTCGGCTCAGTGGCATTTTCCAGTTTCTGACTGGCTGCGTTCAACTCACCTCGCTTCGCCGTCGCTTGCGATCGCGTCTCACCGACGAGAGCGGTGGCGCGCTGGCGTGCTCTGAGGTGGTCCCGCGCCCCCGGCTTCATGCCAAAGTCATCCACCATTTCATTGAGCGTTGGCGTTAAAATTAGCAGGCCCACGCCAAGCAACATGCTCAACATGCCCGGCACCCGCCACGGCCGTGTCATCGGTCCTGCGCTGTCGCTCGGCCTGCCCCGGACTGTCAGCATCGCGATGATGATGGGACCCAGCACCATGAGCAGCAGGCCGACAATGAACCAGACGGTCAAGCCCAGGCCTGGAAAGTCTGTTTTATACAGGGTAGTGACCAGAATCCTCAAGCCCGCCGGAATGGCGATCACCGGCAGAAACATCAGCCATGATCCACGCGGCACGCTGAGCTGCTCTGCCGGAGTGGTGGGCGGTACGCGGCCTGTGATAGTGCGCGTTGCTGCTTGAATCGCCTGATGCCAATCGGCCACGATGCGATTCGTATCCCACGCGGGACGCCACGCCCCTGCATTCGGCGTGAACAGCAGTTGCTTCGTGCTGCCATTCTCATCAAACGTCACACTGATGAAATCCACCCGCACCGGCTTCGCCAGCGCCGGATACTGCCCGATGCTGAGGTCACGAATCGCCGCCAGCGGGATGACCGTGCTCGTCCCATCATTGCGCGAGAACATCAGCCGCTGTGCATCGAGGATGAGCTGGCCCTTGCCCGTGTAAATGTAGGTCGTTCGACCGTAGAACGTGGCCAGGTGCTGCGGCGTGCTGATGTAGCTCGCGCCCGTTTTCAGCGGCACATCGGCGGGCATGGAAACCACCTCGGCGAGCCGCGTCTGAAAATCCGCAGCCGTGGCGAAACGCATCTCAGGCCGCGTCTCTAGCGCACGCAGCACGACTTCATCCAGCCGCACATCAATCTGCACGCGCTTCGACGGCGGCTGGAGATTTCGCTCTGGCAGTTCGCCAGTGAGCAGTTCATAGAGCACGACGCCGAGCGAATAGATGTCCGCGCGATGATCCACGTGCGAGGGATCGCTCTGCTGCTCCGGCGCGGCATAGGTGGGCGTGCCAAGCATCGTAGTCCGCGAGTCCTCCCTCGGCTCTTCGTCCCCAGAATCGCGAGTGGACTCGCGAACTACAATTTTCGCGATGCCGAAATCCGCGATTTTCACGCGCCCTTCCTTGTCCATCAGCAGGTTCTCGGGCTTGATGTCACGATGCACGATGCACGATGCCGTGCTCGTGTGCGTATTGTAGCGCCTCGCACACCGGCGGCACGATGGCCAGCGCCTGGGGCGGGGTGAAACGGCCCGCGCGCATCGCCTGGCGCAGGTTTACGCCATCAACGAATTCCATCAGCAGAT
>JBDNIB010000012.1:0-2614 GCA_041688535.1 Prosthecobacter sp. | reverse complement strand
CTCGGGCATGCCGGGCGCACCCACTGGGCCGGCGTTGCGCAGGATGAGCACGGTGTCCTTCGTCACATCGAGATCCATGTCGTCGATCTTGGCCTTCATGTCCGGGTAGCTGTCGAACACGAGCGCGGGGCCGGTGTGCGTGCAGAGTTCCTTCGTCGCGGCGACGTGTTTGATCACCGCGCCATCGGGACAAAGATTGCCGCGCAGGATCGCGGTGCCGCCGTCGGGCTGGAGCGCGTTCGCGGGCGTGCGGATGACGTCTTCGTTGTGAATGATGGCGTCCTTGATGTCCTCGCCCAGCGTTTTGCCGGTGATGGTGGGCACGTCGGTGTGCAGCAGCTCGCGCATGCCGTTGAGCAGCGCCTGTAGGCCGCCAGCCAGATAAAACTCCTCCATCAAATACTTGCCCGCAGGCCGCATGTTGGCCAGCAACGGCACTTTGCGGCTGATCTCGTCGAATTTTTCCAGCGGCAGCTTGATGCCGAGTCGTCCTGCCATGGCGACAAGATGCACGATGGCATTCGTGCTGCCGCCGAGCGCCATATCCACAGCGATGGCGTTTTCAAACGAGCGCTCGCTGACGATGCCGGACGGCTTGCGGTCCAGCCACACGTTCTCAATGATCTGTCGGCCTGCGGCGGCGGCAATGCGCGTGTGCGCGCTGTCCACGGCCGGAATCGACGACGCACCGGGCATGCACAGGCCCAGCGTCTCCGCCAAGGCGGTGAGAGTGCTCGCGGTGCCCATCGTCATGCAATGACCGGGGCCGCGGGCGATGCCGTCTTCGATCTCGCACCATTGCTCCCAGGTCAGATTGCCCGCGCGTTTTTCGTCCCAGTATTTCCACACGTCGCTGCCGCTGCCGAGCGTTTCGCCGCGCCAATTGCCCTTCATCATCGGGCCGCAGGGCATGTAGATCACCGGGATGTCCATGCTGAACGCGCCCATGAGCAGCCCCGGCGTGGATTTGTCGCAACCACCCAGTAGCACCGCGCCGTCGATGGGATTCGCGCGCAGCATTTCCTCCGTCTCCATGGCGAGGAAATTGCGGTGAAACATCGCCGTCGGCTTCGTCAGCATCTCACCCGCCGACATGACCGGGATCTCCATCGGATGCCCACCCGCTTGCAAAATGCCGCGCTTCACCGCATCCGCTGTGAGGCGCAAATGCATGTGGCAGGAGTTCAGATCGCTCCAGGTATTCAGGATGCCGATGATCGGCTTGCCCACGATGTCCTCGCTGCCCCAGCCGGCCTGTTTCGCGCGTGAGCGATGGCCAAAGGAGCGCAGTTCATCACGGCCATACCAGCGCCAGGATCGGAGTTGTTCAGGGGTTTTGCGAATCATGAAAGTGAAGTCGAAGTGAACCGCCATCATGAACCAATTCGCTCACTGTGCAGGACAAAATTTCGTCCGCGTCCTCCTACTCGAACTCGTCCTCGATCAAATCGCCCCGCGTCTCACAGGCAAGCCTCAAGATGAAACACCGCAAGAGATTGGAACGCCGCAGAGGTTCAAGACCCTGATCTCTGCGGCTTTCCTATCTCTCGCGGTGTAAATCTCAGTACGCCCGCCGCCCAAACCGTCCGATCCCACCCAAATCCTGTCCGACAGCAAGTCTTGGCTTGCCGCCGTAATACCTGCTACAACCTGCACCAACCATGCGCTCTCTCGTTTTCCTCTCCCTCTGCCTCCTCACCACCGATCTGCTTGCCGCTGGCAAAGAACTCGAAGGTGAACGTGCCGCCGCCTCTGCCGTCTGCCCTTCCCCCGAAGAAGCCCGCGCGAAAATGAGCGTGCCGGAGGGCTATGAGGTCCGCTGCTTCGCACATGAGCCGATGGTGCAAAATCCCGTCGCCATGACCTGGGATCATCGCGGGCGCTTGTGGATCGTGGAGGCCTACGAGTACCCAAATGGCTCCGAACACCCCGCGCCCTTCGGCGGCGAGGCCAAGGACGACAAGTATAACCCCATGCCGAAGCTGGGCGACAAGATCCCGCGCGACCGCGTCATCATCCTCGAAGACACCGACAACGACGGCGAGGCCGACAAGCGCACCGTCTTCGTCGAGGGCCTGAATCTCGCCAGCGCCATCCTTTGCGGCGACGGCGGCATTTACGTCGGTCAGCAGCCTCACCTCATCCACTTCCGCGATGACGATGGCGACGACAAACCCGACGCCTGGCGTGTCGTGCTAACCGGCTTTGGTCGCGAGGACACGCATGAGCTCGTCAACAGCTTCACCTGGGGCCCCGACGGCTGGCTCTACATGACCCACGGCGTCTTCACCAACAGCAGAGTCCGCCGCCCCGGCCAGCCGGAGAACGAAGGCTTCAAATTTGACGCCGGGATTGGCCGTGCGCGGCCGGTAGGACGGGCTTCCAGCCTGTCATCGAGTGTCTCGGGCATCCTGCCCGAAGCCTCCCATCTGGGCAAAATGCCCGCCCCACCTGCAACAGGTGGAACACCTGTCCTACCCTGGGAATTCGAAGTCTTCGCCGACGGCACCAGCAATCCCTGGGGCTGCGATTACGACGCCGCGGGCAACTTCTTCGTCAGCGCCTGCGTCATCGGCCACTTCTTCCACATGGCCCCCGGCGGCATCTACGTGCG
>JBDNIB010000736.1:0-1472 GCA_041688535.1 Prosthecobacter sp. | reverse complement strand
GGGGTAGTCCTCAACAACGTCGATCTCCGCAGCGACGCGCAGTACCAGTACTACACCAGCTACTACACCTACTACTCACCCACGAACGCCCCCACCGGCGGTCAGGGCGGCAAAAAATCACGTCAGCGCAAAATCCGCACCGAAACCACCGCCACCGCGATTGCCGCCACGCAGCCGATGTCACGCTCCGATGGCGGTGATGTCTTTTAAAAACCCCTACCCACTCCACGGTCATGAACACTCGCATCCTGTCCATCCTTCTCTCCGCCTGTGCTGTCACATCGGCACACGCCCAGAACGGCGAACTCGCCCTCAAGGCCAATGATCGTGTGACCATCTCCATCGGGGGTATTCCAGACAACGAGGTGCCGCAGATTTCCAAAGTCTATTCGATCAGCGACAATGGCATGGTCAATCTCCTGCACATCGGCGAAGTCCGTGCCGCCGGTCTCAAACCCTCCGCGCTCCAGCGCACCATCGAGCAGACCTATAAGGATAAAGAGATTTACACCCGTCCCACTGTCACCGTTTCAACCGATGATAGCGCGATCACCACCCGGTTTGTTTACATTGTCAGCGGCTGCAACAGCAACGGTCAAGTGCCTTGGAATTCCGGCATGACCATTCTCAAGGCGGTGAGTGCTGCCAAGGGGTTCTCCCCTTTTGCCAAGCCCAGCAAGACCAAGCTCATCCGCAATGGGATCGCCACCGAGGTTGACCTCAAGAACATCAGCGCCAATCCTTCGCGCGACATCAATCTCCAGCCCGAGGATCAGATCATCGTGCCGGAGTAAGTTGCAGTCAGAAGTGGGACGGTTACAGCCCCAAATCAGTCACCGCTCCGAGGCTCGCGCTGGTCGTAAGCTTGGCAAACTTCGCCAGCACACCACGCGTGTAGCGCGGCTTCGGCTGCTTCCATTTGGCGAGGCGTAATTTCAGCTCGGCAGCAGGAATGCCCAGCGTGATCGCACGCTTCTCGGCGTCGATGGTGATGGGGTCGCCATTCTTGATGACGGCGATCGGCCCGCCGACAAAGGCTTCCGGTGTGACGTGACCGACGACGAAACCGTGGCTACCGCCGCTGAAGCGCCCATCGGTGATGAACGCGACGTCCTTGCCCAGTCCCTTGCCCATGATCGCACTGGTGGGGGAGAGCATCTCGCGCATGCCTGGGCCTCCTTTCGGGCCTTCCATGCGCACGACGACGACGTGGCCTTTCTTGACCTTGTTATTGAGGATGGCTTGCAGGGCGCTTTCTTCGGACTCGAACACAATGGCTTTGCCGTCGAACTTGAGGCCTTCCTTGCCGGTGATCTTGCCCACTGCGCCTTCTGGGCAGAGGTTGCCCTTGAAGATGACAAGGTGGCTGTCCTTTTTGATCGGGTTGCTCAGCGGCCGCACGATCTGCTGCTCCTTGGGCCAGAAGATTTTCGAGTTCTTCATGTTCTCCTTCATCGTCTTGCCGGTGACGG
>JBDNIB010000735.1:0-6029 GCA_041688535.1 Prosthecobacter sp. | reverse complement strand
CATCGGCATCATCTACGATTACGACCAGACGCTCAGCCCGACGTACATGCAGGACGAGACGCTGTTTCCGCACTTCGGCATCAATCCGGAGCAGTTCTGGAAGCGCAGCCGCGAGCTGGTGGACACGCAGGGCTACGACGGCGAATTGGCCTACCTGAAGTGCATGCTGGACTACCTGGACATGGACCGGCCCACCAACGAGGACCTGCGCAAGCTGGGCGCGAAGCTGCGCTTTTACAAAGGCGTGCCGGAGCTGTTCGGGGAGCTGAACGCAGTGCTCAATGACCAGCACCGGCTGCTGGGCGTGAAGGTCGAGCATTACATCATCTCCAGCGGCCTGAAGGCGCTGCTGGACGGCTCCGCGCTGGCACCGTTTGTGAAACGCATCTTCGGCTGCGAGTTCGGCGAGGACAAAAATGGCCGTATCACCTTCCCCAAACGGGTGATCAGCCACACCACGAAGACGCAGTACATCTTCCGCATCAACAAAGGCATGCTGGAGCCGCATGAGGATGTGAACGACCACATGGCGCACGAGCTGCGGCCGATCCCCTTCCAGCACATGATTTATGTGGGCGACGGGCCGACGGACGTGCCCTGCTTCACGCTGATGAAGCGCTACGGCGGCCATGCGGTGGCGGTGTACAACCCGGATGAGACGAACCGCAGCAGTTTCCGCAAATGCTACCAGCTCAACGGCATCTCAGACCGCGTGAAACACATCGCCCCGGCGGATTACCGCCCCGGCAGCCACCTGCGGCTGCTGCTGGAGGAGATGGTGCTGGAGATCGCGGACGGCATCGTGCGCAAGAAGCGCCAGGAGATCGAGGACGGGACAATCTCAGCGCCGCATTTTTGATTTCAACTCACCGCAATGCCCCGCGCCCGCATGTCGCGGAACCACTCGACGTATTGCGGCACGCCCTGGGCGATGGTGGTGGTGGGCTTGAAGTCGATCAGCTCTCGCGCCTTGCTGACATCGGCGGAAGTGATGGGCACGTCGCCGGGCTGCTCGGGGAGCTGGTTGACGGTGGCTTTTTTACCGAGCGCCTCCTCAATGGTGGTGATGAGGTCGTTGAGGGAGACGTTTTGCGAGCCGCCGAGGTTGAAAATATCGCAAATCGGGCCGGTGCGGTAGTTTAGCGAGCCGATGATGCCGTCCACGATGTCGTTGATGAAGGTGTAGTCACGCCGGGTGCTGCCGTCGCCGAATTTGTCGATGGGCTGGCCGTCCTCAATGAGGCGGGTGAATTTGGAAATAGCGAGGTCGGGACGCTGGCGCGGGCCATAGACGGTGAAAAAACGCAGGGAGACGGTCTTAATGCCGTAGAGGTGGCTGTAGTTCGAGCACATCTGCTCGCCGGCCATCTTCGTCATGGCGTAGGGGCTGATGGTCTGGAGGATGGGGTCCGTCTCGGCAAAGGGCACCTTTTTGTTCACTCCATAGACGGAGGAGCTGCTGGCGGCGACGAATTGCTTCACGCCGGTGCGGCGGGCGGCTTCGAGGAGGTTGAAGGTACCCTTGATGTTGGTGTCGATGTATAACTCCGGTTGCTCGATGGAGGGGCGCACGCCAGCACGGGCGGCGAGGTGGATGACGGCGTCAAAACGGCCCACATCGAAGACTTCGGCCACGAACAGGGGGTCCGTGATGTCGCCCTGGTGGAATTTCACCTGCGGGCCGAGGGCGCGGAGGTTTTCCCGCTTGATGGCGGGGTTGTAGTAATCGTTGAGGCTGTCAAGGATGGTGATCTGCCCGGCATCATCGCGCAGCAGGCGGCCTACGGTGTGGGAGCCGATGAAACCGGCACCGCCAGTGACAAGAATATTCATGCGGCTGATTTATCATCACTCGGCGGACAATTGCAAGGCAGGAGGAGAAAGGAATTGACGCAAGGGCGCGGAATTAGCTAAATGGAGGTGTAATTCCCTGAATTTTCCCACTTCCAGTCCCGAACCATGAGCGAACCCGAAAACACGCCACCAGCCTCGACACCGAAAACAGCCGCGGTGCCGCTGAAAAAAGAAACCGTGCGCATCACCCTGCGCGGACGCCCTGGTGCCGGGGTCACCCAACCACGCGAGACCACGGCTCCTGTCTCACCAGCCACCGGCGGGGTTCCAGCGTCCCTGAACACGACCTCTGTGGTGCCAACCATGGCCAAAAAGGCCACGGCTCCCATTCAACTGCCCTCGGCCCCGCTGCCGCCGCCCGCACCCAAGTCCAGCACCTCCCCGGTGAAGCTGCCAGCGCCGCCGATGCCGCCGCCGTCCCGGAAGACCACCTCTGCCATTCCAGTCGCCTCGGCACCGCCGCAGGCAGCAGCGCCTCCTTCCAGCCCGATGCCGCCCCCTGCGCGTCCGCTGGCACCTCCCACTGCGGGAGCACCAAAACCACCACCTGGCGCGCCACGACCAACGGCCCCTCCGATGGCCGGTCTGCCTGCCGCTACTCGTCCACTGAGCCAAAACCCGGCGGCTCCCCCTCCGCGCACGGAGACTGGCGCTCCGACCGTTCCTTTGCAAAAATCCGGTGGGCCACCACGCGCGCTTGGCACTGGCCCCATGGTTGGCGGCACTGCGCCACTGCCTAAAGCCACGGTAAAGCTGCAGCCCACGCAGGCCATGCAGCGCCCTTCCATCTCAGCTCCGCCCAGCGCGCCCGTGAAACGCAGCGCGGCAGCCAACGAGTTCTTCGATGAAAAAGATCCCGAAGCCGGACTCGTGCCGCTTTCCGTGATCTGCTTTGTCCTTTCGGCCGTGCTGATGGTGGTGCAGATGTTTGGAGCAGATGCCGTCAAGGCAGACCCCACGGGCGAATCCCCCATCATGGTGCCGACAGCCAACACTCAGGGCTGGGAATCCAAAAACATCGTGACTGGTATCTGGACCAACAAGTTCAAGGAGACCCTCCTGCCCATTCCTTGAGACAAGATTCGTTCATTCACCCTTTTCCATTCCTTACCCCTTCCCCCGTCATGCCTCTTGCTTGGTTAGTCTTCATCCTCGCCGTTGCCACCCTGGCACTCAATTTCCTCGCCAAAAGCGGTGGCATGTGAGCTGCGCGATGTTGTTTGGCATTTTGCAGTTACCCCACCAAGTGGGTCTAGCGAGTTTGCTCCACGACCCGTGTACAATACAGTGCCGCTGAACGGTGACGCAAACTCTTATCCGGCAGCAGGCGGGTGAACAGCGCTCAAGATCGACGCGCCATGGTCAATGTGCTCAACCGCGCATCATTCGACCCAAATGGCAGGCGTTATGCAAACGAGAGGAAGGTGTGCTGTCATCACGCAGAAGGCAGTTCTTCGACCACATTCACGCGGGCAAAGCCGCCACCACTATTGCTTGCCCCCACGGCCCGTCGGATTCGGGTCGATATCGAGATCGAAAGTAAACTGCGGGAAGTCCTTGAGCGTGAAGGTCAGCAGGATGCCCAGGTCGGACGCCCCATTGCGGTTGTCGCGTGCCATCACCCCGATGGAGGCGACCCAACTGCTCAGGTCACGTGAAACGCTGTAACTCTGGAATTCCAAAGTGCCGTCATCCGCCTCATAGATGTGGTTCATGTTGAAGCCATAGTTTTCGCTCACCCTGGCGTAAAAGCGCGTGAACAGTAGGCTGCTGTCCTGGAAGAACGGATGGTCAGAGATGAATTGATGCCCAAACTCGACGGAGGTGTGCCTGCTAGGCAGCCAGATGATGCCGTTGTTGATCTCAGTAAAGCTGCCAACGCCGGAACTGATGGGCAACTGCAAGTCCGACTTCAGCGTGATCCAGGGCACCGGCCTCCAAAAAATCTCATTGTAGAGATTCGAGAGGTCACGCCCAAACTCCGGGTCTTTGGCAAAAACATCCACAAAGGTGTTCATTCCCGCCCAAGTGTAAGTCTGGCTGTCACCACCTTCCGGCGTCTCAAAAAAACTGCCCATAGTGGAACCGCTGATATAGTCACGCTTCGTCTGGAACAGATTGCGGAACCCGATGCGGGCCACATTCCATGAGCGCAGGCTGTCCACGGCGGTGAACAGGGGAACATCAATCGATCGTGGGCGCGTGGTGGGAGACAACCGGTCAATGGCAGGAATCCCCGTGTCCTGCTTGGCATCCAGATAAGAATAGTTCAGGTAGGGTTGAAACACATGACGGATGCCGTTGATTCCGAGCGACTCCACCTGCACATCACTCCACGTCTTGATCACCTTGAAGGAGACATCTAGCCCGAGGTGCAGGATGCCACGGGTGAAATTCTGCAAGCCAGTAACACTGCCATCGATGCTGCCATAACTCGTCATCCCTGCGCCGATGCGTGGCGTCACATTCAGCCAGCCCAAGTAAGTCTTCGGATACAGTAGCTCGTGATAGGTGTGAAAGCGGGCGAAGTCCGGCTCCTGCAACCTGCTGCTGATGGCCCCAAGCCCCTGCGCGATGTCGGCCGCTGTGAGTCCCGAATTGCGCGGCAGTCCCAGCAAGCTCCGGTAAGAGTCCGCTCCACCAAAGGTATCCGCCAGCACACCCGCCAGGCCAAGACCAGCGCCAATTCCCTGCAACCGCAGCAACTCGGCTTCCTCCTGCCTGCCCACTACCTCGTTGTAAATGCCGGCTGAAATCGTGCCCTGATGGAAAATACCCGTGTTGTACAAAGGACGGCGCACAAAATCGACTGACAATTCGGGCAGACGCGTGGTCGTCCGGTAAAAGTCGTTCATCTTGAACTTCGCCATCAGCGTGGCGACGTAGGCGTCATTCGTGTGAATGAGGGAGATTAGGTTGTCGGGTTCGCGGTTGGTACGAAAGTCGTTGAAGAAGAAATCCTCATAAAAATGGATGTCGCTGATCTTGTTGAGATCAAAATCCAGATACCAAGTGCTCACATCCGGGCCTGGTAGATAGATGCGATGCTGGAAATTCGCCCGGTAACGGGTCTCGCTCACCGGGAAGCGGGTGCTGCCAGCCACATTGGTTGCGGCAGAGCTATCGTTGACCGCATAAAGCTTCAAGGTGCCAAAGTTCTGCTGGTTGCCAAGGTGACGCAGGGAGAAAAAATCCACCCCACCGCCCACACCACGCTTGCTCCGCAGGTCCAGCTTGTAATTCGCCAGCGTGTGATCTCCATGAATGACCGAGTACTGCGTCAGCAAAAAGGCACCCCAGCGGCTCTGGTAGCCAGGACTCATTCGGTAGCCCACCTCATTTTGCAGCGACTGGGAGAATTTCGGCCAGTAGAAAAACGGCGTGTCCCCACCATAAAGCTTCACGCCGCGCATCACCGCGCTGTCACCCGGATAGACGGTCAGTTCCTTCGCCCCGAGGTGAAAGTTCGGGTTCTGCACGTCATGGGAGGTGAATGAAATACCCGTGGCGTCGATCCGGTTCTCTAGCTTGCTCTTCGACTGAAAGTCCTCCGCCTTGTAGATGAACATGCCCGTTCCCGCCGGCATGCCGGAAATCACATGTTGACCCGACATCTCCCCCGTGACGGAATTGTAGGTGATGGCGTCACCCCGGTAAATCGTCCCTGCCCGCCAGATCGTCACCCCATCGCGGGCGATGACATCACCTGTCATTTGGTTATACTGCGCGCTGCCGCAGCGGATTTCGACATCACCATAGACGATATGCACATCGCCGGACACAGTGGCGATACCAGTTTCCGGATCCATGGTGGTCGTTAAACCACGAATATTGAGATCGGTCGTGAGACTGTCGAGGAGGGACTGCGCGCTCGCTGCACCGGCTGTCGCCAGGATGCAAACAAGGATCGTCACGCAAAGTCTTGGAAAGTTCATGGCACGGGGAGTAAGTACAGCCCACGAGAACGGGCAAGGGTAAAACTTTTAATAGGCTACTGGCGTCTCGGTGACAAGAAAAAGCCGGACTTTTTTCACCCCGCCCGGTTCATTCATCTTCCCGGCCTGGTCGCACCGGGCAGACCCCTTTTTGGCTCGGTGCTTGTACAAATTCCAACAAACGCCGCGCCTTGTCAGGCCATTCCTTGGCTGTCGCCTGCGCCACGGCCTGCGAAAGGT
>JBDNIB010000734.1:0-3463 GCA_041688535.1 Prosthecobacter sp. | reverse complement strand
CATGCCGAGGAAGTCGCCCGCCAGCTCGCCACCGCCGCCGTGTTAGCTTGCGAGGACGAGACCATTGCCAAAGCGCTGCAAGCTTGCTTCACACTGCCGTTTTTCCGCACCTACACCACCGATGACATCACCGGTGCCGAATGGGCCGGTGCAATGAAGAACCCCTATGCCATCGCAGCCGGCATCGCGCATGGCTTGAAACTCGGTGACAATGCCATCGCCGCGCTCGTCACGCGTGCGCTGGCGGAGATGGTGCGCCTCGGCTTGGCCGAAGGCGGCAAAGTCGAGACGTTTTACGGCCTCAGCGGCGTCGGCGATTTGATGACCACCTGCTACTCCGAGCACAGCCGGAATCACCGCGTCGGCGTCATGCTCGGCCAGGGCCGCGCGTTGGATGACATCCTCGCGAGCACCCGCATGGTGGCTGAGGGTGTGCTGAACACCGCCAGCCTGCACCGTGCCGCCAAAGCCCGTGGCGTGCGCATGCCGCTGCTTGATGAAATCAACGCCGTCCTGCATCAGGGCAAATCACCCGTGGAGGGCATGCGCGCCCTGCTTTCCCGCGATCCGCGCCCCGAGGCGGACTGATCTTTTTCTCCCATGTCTGATCCCAACGGTTACGAACTCCTCGACAGCGGCTCATTCCAGAAGCTAGAGCGCTTTGGCAAAGTGGTGCTCTCACGTCCCTGCGCGCAGGCGGTGTGGCGGCAGACGCTGCCGAAATCCGACTGGCAAAAGGTGACCGCCAGCTTCTTCCGTGATGGCGGCAACCAATGGCGCGGACGCGAGCATCTGCCTGACATCTGGAGCATTGAAGTGGATGGCACGAAATTTCAACTCAGCTCCACCGACTTCGGCCACCTGGGCATCTTTCCCGAGCAGCGCGACCAGTGGCGGCGCATCCGCGAAGGCTGCACGGAGTATGCCAAGCGTCACAACCGCCCTGCGCGTGTGCTGAATCTCTTCGCCTATTCCGGCGGCAGCACCTTGGCGGCGGCACTCGCTGGCGCGGAGGTCTGCCATGTGGATGCTTCCAAGGGCATGGTGGAATGGGCGCGCAAAAATGCCGTACTGAACGGCCTCGATGACAAACCCGTGCGCTGGATCGTCGATGATGTGACGAAATTCCTGGAGCGTGAACTCCGCCGCGAGCGCCAGTATGACCTGCTCATCCTCGATCCGCCGAGCTACGGTCGCGGCGCGAAGGGCGAGGTCTTCAAAATCGAAAACGACCTCCCACAGCTGCTCTCCCTGCTCGGCAAGCTCATGTCACCCGCGCCACTCGGCGTGCTGCTGTCCTGCCACACGCCGGAATTGACGCCCATTTCGCTGCATCACCTGCTCCAGCAGCAATTTGGCCGGACCAGTGGCAAGGTGGAGCATGGCGAGATGCAACTGCGTGGCGAAAAAGACGTCCTGCCTCTCCCCAGCGGCAGCTTTGCATGGTGGCTCGCTTGATTGACCATTCGACATTCCGCCTTCGTCATTCGACCTTTCCCCAATGCTCAGCTTCCTCCTCCGCCGCGCCATCAGCAGCGTGATCGTGATTTTCTGCGTGATCTCGATCACGTTCGTGCTCGCGCGGATCACGAAGGGCGGGCCGTTTGACAAGGAGAAGGAGCCGCCGCCGCACATCAAGGAGGCGTTGCTCACACGTTATAAACTCAACGGCAGCGTGTGGGACCAGTACACCGCCTACGTCGGCTCGCTGCTGCGTTTCGACCTCGGTCTGTCCACGCGCTATCGCGACTGGCGTGTTTCGGAGCTGCTGCGGCAGAAAATGCCCAACTCCTTCGCCCTTGGCGGTCTCGCTTTCGTCATCGCGAGCTGTGCGGGCGTTTTTCTCGGCAGTCTGGCTGCCATGCGCAAGGATACCTGGATTGACCGCACCGCCATGTTCGGGGCACTGCTGAGTATCTCGATTCCCTCGTTTGTCAGCGGGCCGTTTTTGATCGCCATCTTCGCGCTGTGGCTCGGCTGGCTGCCCGTGGGCGGCTGGGGCACGCTGAGCCAGATGATTTTGCCTGCGCTCTGCCTCGCCGCGCCCTACATCGCCTATGTCGCCCGGTTGATGCGCAACAGCCTGCTGGATGTCATGAAAAGCGACTTCCTGCGCACTGCGCGGGCCAAAGGTCTCACCGAAACGCAGGCAGTGGCCAGACATGCGGTCAAAGTAGCGATCCTACCGGTCATCACCTTCCTCGGACCACTCGCCGCGCATCTGCTCACGGGTTCGATGATCGTCGAGAGCGTCTTCAACATCTCCGGCGCGGGCATGATCTTCGTGAACTCGATCCAGAACCGCGATGTCTTCCTGCTCGGCGGTGCGGTCATCGTGTACTGCGTGCTGCTTGTGCTCTTCAACCTGTTCGTGGACGTGATCTACACGCTGCTAGACAAACGCATCCGTCTTTATGCCTGACGCCGCCACACCAGCACGCATCGCGCGGCCGGACGGCTGGCAGATATTGAAGCGCAACCGCGCGGCCTTGATCGCGCTCGGTTTTCTCGCCGCGCTGTCGCTCATCGCCATCGTGGTGCCGATGCTGCTGCCTGCGGCATTGAAACTCACCAGCGATGCCTCGTTTGTGCCGCCTTCATCGGGGCATCTCCTTGGCACCGATGTGAACGGCCAGGACATGCTCTACCGCCTGTTGTCCGGCGCGCGCGTCTCCCTCGGCGTCGGTTTGGTCGGTGCGCTCATCAGCCTCGTCATCGGCACTCTCTACGGCATGATCAGCGGCTACGCGGGCGGTCGGGTGGATGCGTTGATGATGCGCACGGTCGAGGTGCTGCAGTCCGTGCCGCGCATCCTGTTTATCATGATCCTCATCGCCGCGTTGGATGATTACCTTGTGGATTGGCTCGACGGCTGGCGTCTCACCGCCCAGGAGCGCAATTGGACGCGCTTCGCCGAGGCCATGAACGATTTGAAAGCCTACTCCAAGGTGCTGGTGATGATCGTTTCGCTCGGACTGGTCGAATGACTCACCATGGCGCGCATTGTGCGCGGTCAAGTGCTCGTGCTGCGGAAGATGACCATCGTCACCGCCTCCCAAGTGATGGGGCGGGGGAGCTGGGGCATCCTGCGCCGGCATCTGCTGCCAAACCTGAGCACCATCATCCTCACCTACCTCACACTGACCATCCCCGCCGTCATTCTCGACGAATCCTTCCTCAGCTTCCTCGGTCTCGGCATCGAAGACCCCGCCTCAAGCTGGGGTTCGCTGCTCAAGGACGGCGCGCAGGTCATTAACCCGCTCGAAAGCAAGTGGTGGCTGCTCGTTTTCCCCGCTCTCCTCATGTCCGCCAGCCTCCTCGCCCTCAACTTCCTCGGCGACGGGTTGCGCGACGCGTTTGATCCGACGAGCGGGGAATAAGTCAATGCGCTGCTTCAGGCATGCGCTTTCCACAAGGCTGAACTGGGGGCGATGGCCAACCACATTGTTGATTCAACGTGGTG
>JBDNIB010000733.1:0-3089 GCA_041688535.1 Prosthecobacter sp. | reverse complement strand
CCTGGCGACCACACGCGGCTTTGGCGAACCAAACGCCCGCTTCGGTCTATCGACCCAAACGCCAGGTGAAGACCTCAGTCCAGGAGGTCAAACAAGCCGCGTAACTTCTCCCCCCGGCGGCGACCGTTTTTTGAGTTGTTCCCATGCAGGCAACTCGCTCCGCTCGCCGCCTGCATGTGAACAACTCAAAAAACGGTGCAAAGCCCTTGCGCAGCCGCCCGCGAAGAACGAAACCAATCACCTCCCAACCCCATGATCCCATAGCTTAACTTCACGCAATGCTGGCCGATGAACAGGTTCCACCTAAGTTCTCAGAATATATTGCTCTCTCTCCAGGAGGCGAACGGGACGAACAACGACGCCGCTCTGCGGCTTCTTGAGCAGTTGGTAATTGCGTATTGCAACGAGCCTGATGCTGGAGGTTCCACACACACGCTTGAATATTCTCTCCTTCCGCACACGGTGTTGTGATGCGAGTTTACATTGAAACCACAATCCCCAGCTACCTGACTTCCTGGCCTTCGCCGCAGGTTGTTCATGCCGGGCACCAGATCAGCACGCATGAGTGGTGTGATAACCACCGCCAGAACTACGAGCTTTACACCTCGCTGGTCACACGGCAGGAGGCGGCAAGTGGTGATCCTGCGGCTGCACAGCGAAGGCTGGATTCGCTACTTGGGATTCCCCTGCTGGCGATCACGCAGGAGTGCGAGGCGATTGCCAATGCCATTCTCTCATCGGGGCTGATTCCTGCGAAGGCGGATCGTGATGCGTTGCACATCGGGGTGGCGACGTTCCATCAGATGAACCTGCTTATGACTTGGAACATCCGGCATATTGCGAACGCTCATGTGCGCGAAGATTTGCGTGTGCTCATCGCCTCCTTGGGTTACACTCTGCCAACGATCTGCACACCGGAAGACTTGCTGCCACCACCATGAAAACACCATTCACACAAGACGTTCTTGCCGAAGTATGGGCCATCAAGGATTCACTCTCAGCGGGTCACGGGCACAGCCTGAAAGCCACTTGCCGCGCCATGTATGCCGAGCAGAAGAAGCATCCTGGCGATTTCGTGAACCTTGGAGCATCACCAAGGCAGAACAAAACGCAGGAGACAACAGGCGGGGCGGTGAAGTCTCGCGTGACTAGGAAGCGCCATACACGCCCCGCCCGTGTCGCAGCTTGACGTTAGGCCCTTCCGCGTTCACATGCACCCAGCACTAAGCAAGACCGTCGGACAAATCCGAAGCCCGGACGCAGAGCGAGATCAACGACGTAGTGATTTGGTCTCGCGTGGCAAAGCAAGCTCTCGAAGAAAAGGCCAAGGACGCAAAATTTCTGAAGGCAGGCGTATTCCCCGTTCCGTCACACAAGCCAGCGAAAACCGTTTTCCGTGATGAGCACGAGGTCCAAGCAATCCTTTCAGAGGCGGCTACAACAAAGCTGTATTGGAGCGTTCTTGTTTACCTTGTCTCTCGTGTTGAGAGCGCGATTGGCGACATCTTGAGGGCTTTCCTCCGAGCAGACCCACGCCGCCTGCTCATTGATGCGGCCGGAAAGAAGATTGAGTTTCGCGCGGTGGTCGAGAGCGGGGACTACTCAGAACTAGTCGAGCAGATGATTGCCACCCAACTCCACGACACCTCATATCTTCGTCCGTCCCAACAAATCGAATATTTCGAGAAGGTTACTGGCATCGAGATGGACCAACGTTTAGCAGCGGACTGGGTCGAGATCAAAGCCACCAGAGACATCCTCGTGCACAACGACGGCATCGCGAACGAGATCTATGCAACGAAAGCCGCCAAGAAAAGCCGTGTTGCCGTAGGTGTCCCTCTTCCGATCGACTCTGCATATTTCACACACGGCGCACTCACGATGAAACTCCTGATTGGTCGAGCCTGTTCGACGATCCAAGCCGATCTGAAACCGAGGAAACATGCTGCGAAACCAAGGGCCTAACCCTCAAGTTAGCTTTGAATCGGGCGTTAAAAAGTGTGGATGAGGTTTTGAGGGTCGCCGCCCGACTTCAAAGGTAGCGGTTGTTGAACACTGCCTTGCCGCGAAGCGGCAGCCGCCACGCGAAGCCAAACCGCAGAGCCTGCGCAGCAGGATAACCCCGTGGTGGAGCCGCCACCGCACTCCGCCGAAGCGTTTGACTCTTTGTGTTTTGCTTTGGGGGCCGTGTGGCGCGCACGCTGTTGCCGGCTGTGTTTCGCCGTGTTTCTTGGATCACTCCTTGGTTTACTGGCTGGGCCGCGTGGCGGCGGCACTACAGGAGCCAAGTGTCGAGCCAAGTGTCTGTCCCTCTATTGGTGAATCAAAACACAACATCGCGGAGAACCCAGCCAGCCGGGGCCGGCATTGAGCGGCGTGAGCGGGTGGCCTGACAGCGCCCGCAGCGGGCTGCCGCGACCAGTTCAACTTCAGCACCAGCGACAACGGCACGATCCGCCACGTCACCGATCTCCATGCCACCGGGCCGGGCACGTTGGCGGTCCATTTGAAGTCGAAGCGCAAAGGCTTGTCGGGGGCAAAGCCGCGGACGCTGCGTTCGGCGGCGAGGTGCAGCTCGTGGGTGCCGATTTGTAGTTTCGCGGTGCCGTTGGATTGCCAGGCCTTGCCATCCCAGCGATCTCACGCGCCCCGCCAGAAAACTGCGAAACCGCGCCAATCCCAGCTCCGCCAGTATGACATCGCCATTCGCGATGGCTTTGCGCAATCCCAGCCGCCCCGGCCATTCAAGCGGCTGTGCCAGCGTCACCGCATAACCAACGCCGATCGAAGTCATGTGCGTGGGATCGCTGTCGGACAGATTGACCACTCGCATGCGCCCGCTGTCGGTGCTGAGTTGCGGATTGTCCGGCTTGCCCGCGACTCGATGCACCGCCTTCGCCGCAAGGATTTCCGCCTCGTAGTATTGGAGTTCGGGATTCAGCGCCAGCGTCATCGAGACGAGATGCTCGATGGATTTGGGCGCGCGTTTGTCCTCCGCCATGGCGGGCAGACAGAGGCAGAGTGAGAGAAGAGGAATGAGTGATTTCATAACTCTACTCTGTCATTTCGTTGAAATAAAACCTGTTCAT
>JBDNIB010000732.1:0-6362 GCA_041688535.1 Prosthecobacter sp. | reverse complement strand
GCTGTGCGTTGCTCACGGCTGCGGGCGGCATTTATACCGGCTGCAATGTGGAGAATGCGAGCTATGGGCTGACGATCTGCGCGGAGCGGAACGCGGTGTTTCATGCGGTGGCGGAGGAAGGGCCGGGCATGCGAATCGCGGAGCTGGCGGTGATTGCGCTCGGGCAGGCGTTTCCGCCGTGTGGCGGATGCCGGCAGGTGATCGCGGAGTTTGCGGCGGCAGAGGTGCCGGTGTGGTTCCTGCGGGAGGGAAAACCGGTGGTGATGACGATGGCGGAGTTGCTGCCAGCGGGCTTCCGCCTATGAGTGGGCGCATGACTTTGCCCCCTGCCGTTTCCCTCATCGAAGAACCCGCCGGTTTTCCGATCCTCGTCATCCATCATGCGGCTGCCACTGGCCGTATCGCACTGAACGGGGCGCAGGTGATGGAATGGACGCCTGCGGGTGAAAAACCAGTGCTCTACATGAGCCCGCAGGCCCTGCTGGAGCCGGGCAAGGCGATTCGCGGCGGCATTCCGGATTGCTGGCCCTGGTTTGGCGGCCATCCGACCGAGGCAGACAAGCCCGCGCATGGTTTTGTGCGCAATCTGCTGTGGAGCGTCGGTGAAGTGAGCGAAAACCGCGCGGGGGTCAGTGTTGACCTGCATTTGATCGACAGTGCTGAGTCGCGCGCCTACTGGCCGCATCGTTTTGAACTGCGGTTTGAAATCAAGATGGGGGCGCAGCTCAGCATCGCCCTGCACATCAAGAACACGGCTGCCGCCACCTGGTCCATGACCGGGGCGCTGCATACTTACCTGTGTGTGGATGATGTGACCCAAGCTGCCGTGATCGGCCTGGATGATGCGTTTTACGTCGAGAGCCGTCTCTCCCCGGAGCGCATCGAGCAAAGCGGGCCGGTCTATTTTGATCGTGAGGTGGACCGCAACTACGACTCCCGCGACACCGTGCGCCTACTGGACAAGAGCGGCGGCAGGACCGTCGTCGTCGAGAAATCCGGTAGCCGTGCGACGATCGTATGGAATCCGTGGATCGAAAAATCCACGCGCCTCAGCGACCTGCCGGATGATGCGTATCCGCATTTCGTCTGCATCGAGGCGGCGAACGCCGCGCCGAACATCATCACGCTGGAGCCAGCACAAGAGCATGAGTTGTCACAGCGCCTCAGCGTGCAGCGGCTTTGAGCGTGAGGTGATGTTTCACCCATTTCCACAGGAACGACTGCGTGCCTTGACCGCGCTCCATGCCTCGCCATGTCTAGCGGCGTGTCGGACGGCCCACCATTGATCGACCGCGTACGCCTGCGCTCCAACCAGTGGCGCAAGCTGCGGGGGATTGTGCTCAATCTCGCCACGACAGACAGCTTTTACGGCAAAAAGATCCGCCAATGGGAGCTGAAGGTGAGTCGGCTGAACCGCGTTGACGATTTCATCGCGCAGGTGCCCTTCACGACGAAGGCGGACATTCAGGCGGACCGGCTGGAGCATCCGCCCTTCGGGACGAATCTAACGCGGGCGATCCATCAGTACACCCGCTTTTGCCAGACCAGCGGCACCAGCACCGGCCACCCGATGGCCTGGGTGGACACGCCGGAGAGCTGGGAGGCCATGCTCAAATGCTGGCAGCGGGTGTTTGACGCCGCCGGATTGGTCAAAGGCCGTGACCGCATCTGTTTCGCGTTCTCTTTTGGGCCGTTCCTCGGTTTCTGGACGGCGTATGAAGCGGCGGCGAAGGATTACCTGGTGATCCCGGCGGGCGGGCTGTCCAGTCAGGCGCGGCTCGAACTAATGGCGCGCTACGGTGCCACGGTGCTGTGCTGCACGCCCACCTATGCGCTGCGGCTTGGCGAGCAAGTCGGCGCGACCTCCGGCGTGGAGCGCATGGAACTGCGCATCAACAAGATCATCGTGGCCGGTGAGACGGGCGGCAGCGTGCCGGAGGTGCGTGACCGGCTGGAACAACTCTGGGACGCGCGGGTTTTCGACCACCATGGCATGACGGAGGTCGGCCCCGTGAGCTACGAGACGGTGGACATGCCGCGCTGCCTGATCGTGATCGAGGAATCCTATCTCGCGGAGATTGTGGACCCGCAGACGGGCCTGGAAGTGGCCGATGGCGAATGCGGCGAGCTGATTCTTACCACCCTGGACCGCACCGCCTGCCCACTGCTGCGCTACCGCACCGGCGACTGGGTGAAGAAGAAGATGCACCGCGGCCGGCTGGTGCTCGAAGGCGGCATCCTGAGTCGCGTGGACGACATGGTCGTGGTGCGCGGCGTGAATCTCTACCCCAGCGCGGTCGAGGCCGTGGTGCGGCAGTTCCCCGAGGTGATCGAGTTCATGGTGGAGCAGCGCAAGGTGGCTGCGATGGACGAGATCGAGCTGCTGGTCGAGGTGGACGGCAACGTCGCGAAAACACTGCTCAAACGTCTCGAAGCCAAACTGCGCGACACCTTCTCCCTGCGCATCCCGGTCCAACTAGCCGAGCCAAACAGCCTGCCGCGCCACGAATTCAAAGCGAAACGCTGGCGGCTTGCTGCGCACGAATGACGAATGCAGAATGAAGTTCCCAGCCCGATGACCACCGCTCACCTCACTTCCTAGACTCACCCAGCCAGCACTTGTCCGGCCTTCGTCATTTTAATCACTATGCCCCTCATCGAACTCACCAACGTCGTCAAATCCTACACCGACCCCGGCAGCGGTGCGCGGGTGCCGGTGCTGCGCGGCATCAATCTCAGCATCGCGGCGGGTGAATCAGTCGCCATCATCGGCCCGTCCGGCTGCGGTAATAGCACGCTCTTGAACATCCTCGGCACGCTCGACACCCCGGACGAGGGCGACATCCTCTTGGATGGCGAATCGCTGCGGCAAGGTACGCCAAAGCAACTCGCCGCCGTGCGCAGCGAGAAGATCGGCTTCATTTTTCAACTCCATCACCTCATGCCGCAGTGCTCCGTGGTGGAGAACGTGCTGCTGCCTACGCTGGCGCTCAGAGTGCCGCCTGCGGACGCCTTGCAGCGCGCGGAGTCGCTGCTGGAGCAGGTCGGACTGAAGGACCGCAGGCACTGGAAGCCAGCGCAGTTGTCCGGCGGCGAGCGCCAACGCGTGGCCTTTGTCCGCGCCTTGATCAATCAGCCCCAGCTCATCCTCGCCGATGAGCCAACGGGTGCGCTCGACGAAACCAACGCCGCCACCCTGACCGACCTGCTGCTGCGATTGCAGCAGAGCAGCGGCGTCACGCTGGTCATGGTCACGCATCATCGGGCGCAGGCGGAGCGCATGGGCCGCGTGTTGACGATCCACGAAGGTTCCCTGGCATGAAACTCAAAGATTTCGTCCTCCAATCCGCGCGGCATTACTGGCGCGGTCATCTAGGCCTGCTGTTTGGCACTTTTTTGGCCGCCACGATCCTGACCGGCTCGCTGCTGGTGGGGGATTCAGTGCGCGCGAGCCTGCGCCGCGTCGCCGCGCTACGGCTCGGTCAAATCGAAGGCGGCGTGCTCGGTGGAGACCGCTGGTTTACGGAAAATCTGGCGCGCAAGACGAACTCCGCGCCGGTGATCATCGCCATCGGTTCCGCCAGTGCGGTGAATGGCAAGGTGCGTGTGAATGGCGCTCAAGTGCTCGGCGTGGACGCGAGTTTCTGGAAGCTCAGCCCCAGCGGCAAAGACGCGGGTCTGGATAAAACAGCCGTCGCCATCAATGAGCCGCTGGCCCGCAAGCTCGGCGTCAAGCTCGGCGATACGGTGCTCGTGCGGCTGGAGCGCCCCAGCGCTATCTCACGCGATGCGCCGCTCTCCGGCAGCACGAACGAGGATGTGTCCCTACGCCGCACGGTGGGCAAGATCGTGAGCGCCGAGGACTTCGGCACCTTCCAACTCGTGGCCTCGCAGGTGTCTCCCGACACGGTGTTTGTGAACCTCGCCGACCTCCAAAACCAACTGGAGATGGACGGCCGCGTGAACGCGCTACTCAGCCCGAAGTTCAACGCGCTGCGGGCCAAGTTTGAGCAGCAGCGCACGCTGGAAGACTTCGCGCTCAAGCTCCAGCGCGTCGCTGCACCGCAGAAGGAGTGGGAGATCAGCACCAGCCGCGTCTTCCTGGACCGCACTCTAGCGGAAAAGCTGCACGACTTCAAAGGCGCGCGCGGCGTGCTGACTTATCTCGTGAACGGCATCACCTCCGCTCAGGGCGGCACGCCTTATTCCATGGTCACCGCCCTCGGCAAAGGCAAGGACGATGAGATCACCATCACTCAATGGCTGGCGGACGATCAAAAACTCGCACTGGGGGATGAGTTGGAAGTGAAGTACTTTGTCGTTGGTCTCGGCCGCGAGCTGAAACAGGCATCTGCCAAATTCAAAGTGGCGGCGATTCTGCCGATGGATCATCCGCAGGTCACGAAAGCCTGGACGCCGGAGTTTCCCGGCGTGTCCGATGTGGACAACTGCCGTGACTGGGAACCCGGCATCCCGATGGACATGAAGGCCATCCGCGACAAGGACGAGGAATACTGGGATGAGTTCAAAGGCACGCCGAAGGGCTTCATCACCCTCGCCGCCGGGCAGAAGCTCTGGGCCAACCGGTTTGGCGAGCTTACCGCCATCCGCCTACCGGATGAAGGGCAAACCGTGGAAGCAAAATCCAACGCGCTCGCCCTGCGCCTAAACCTCGCCGACATCGGCCTCACCCCGCGTGATTTCAAAGTGGAGGCCGGTGCGGCGGCCAAGGGCAGCGTGGATTTCGGCGGGCTGTTCATCGGCTTGAGCCTGTTCTTGATCGTGGCGGCGCTCGTATTCGCGGCGCTGCTGTTTTTGTTCACGCTGGAACGCCGTGCGGCGCAGATCGGCCTGCTGGTAGCTGTGGGCTGGACGCGTGGCATGGTGCGCCGTGCGTGGCTGCTGGAGGCGGGCGTAATCGCCATCGCGGGCAGCCTGCTCGGCGTGATCGGTGGCATGCTTTACACCAAGGCCGCGCTGCATGGACTGGCCGCTGTGTGGACGGGTGCCACGCAGGGACTACCGCTGATCTTCAACGCGAGTGTTGGCACGATTTTCAACGCGGCCTTCGGCACCCTCGTCGTCGTGCTGCTCACGCTGTGGTGGGCCAGCCGGAAGCTCTTCAAAGTCGCCACGCGTGACCTGCTGGCGGGATCGTGGAGCGCGGACCTCCCGCCCGTGCTCAAACAGACCGGCATGAAGAGCGTGCTGATCCTGACCGGCACTTCCCTGCTGCTGCTCGTCGCCGGATTCTTCATGAAAAATCCTGCAGCCGTGGCCGGCATGTTCTTCGGCTCCGGCATGCTGCTCATGATCGCGGGCCTGCTCTGGCTACGCGGCTGGATGCGGCGTGACAGCGGCACGCTGGCCCGCTCGCTCTGGCAGATCGGCGCGCGCAACATCTCCCGCCGCCCCTCGCGCAGCCTCGCGGTCATCGGCATGATGGCGGGCGGCATCTTCCTCGTGGTCGCGGTGAATGCCTTCCGCATGGATGCCGGGGATGTCACGCAGCGTACTTCCGGCACGGGCGGCTTTGCGCTTATTGGCGAATCATCCCTGCCGGTGTATGAAGACCTGAACGTCAAAACCGGCTGGGAGGCCTTCGGTTTGGATGAAAAACTCATGCCGCAGGCCCGCGTGGTGCCCTTCCGCGTGCGTGAAGGAGATGACGCGAGTTGCTTGAACCTGAACCGTGCGCAAATACCGATGCTTGTCGGAGTTGATCCCACGAAGCTGGTCGGTTCCTTCTCTTTCGCCTCCGGCTCCTGGGAAAAACTCAGCGACACCACCTTCGTGCCCGCCATCGCCGATCAGGCCACGGCCATGTGGGGCCTGGGCAAAGGCGTGGGCGACACGCTCGATTATCAGGATGCCTCCGGGAACACCTTTCAGGTGCAAATCGTCGGCCTGCTGGCCGGTTCGGTGCTGCAGGGGAAGATGATCATCAGCGAGCATGCCTTCCTGTCGAAGTATCCCGATGCAGCGGGCTATCGCTTCTTCCTCATCGACGCACCGCAGGATCAATCAGCCGAGATCGCCGCGCATCTGACGCGGCAGCTTGAGCAGCGCGGTCTGGCGCTGGAGCCTGCCCGCCAGCGGCTCGAGGTCTTCCTGAGCGTGCAGAACACCTATATCGGCATCTTCACCGTCCTCGGTGGCCTGGGCGTGCTGCTCGGCACCGCCGGCATCGGCGTGCTCATCGCTCGTCATGTGCTGGAGCGCCGGGGTGAGCTCGGCCTCATGCAAGCGCTCGGTTTCCGCGCCGGTTCCTTGCGCGTCATGATCCTTGGCGAGCACAGCGTGCTCCTGCTGCTCGGCCTCTTGCTCGGCGTCGTGACTGCCGCCATCGCCGTCACCCCGCG
>JBDNIB010000731.1:0-9797 GCA_041688535.1 Prosthecobacter sp. | reverse complement strand
GTTTGGCGGTGGGCTGCGGGGCGTAGTCGGTTTTAGCGATGTTTTCGAGTCGGAAGAATGTTTGCAGAGCCTCAGCTTCGACGGGCAGAGTCTCGCTTTGCGGCCAACCTGGAACGTAGCGTGCTTCGCGCCAGAACTGCCGTGCGGTCTGCAACCAGCGCTGTTCCTCTAGCAGGCCGTGCCAGGCGAGCGGGTGCGGCGGTTCTGCATCGGTGGTCAGACTCACCGCATCAAACGCACGCATGGCGAGCTGTGGCAGGAAGGCGATGCCGAGCGCACGCCAGCGGCGGTAGGGGACGGGCGCTTGGCTTGTGGCACGCAGGAACAGCCAAGACTGGGTGAATTGGAGCAGCAGCAGAGTCAATGCGGCCATCAGCACCGGCAGGCCATCGCCATACAAACGATAGACCACCGTGATGACCGCGAAGCACCAGATGAAATGGAGGGTGGCGAGTAGGCGCAGTGGGCGCGTGTGCCGTGCGGCTTCGGTGGCGGCTGTTTCGGCAGTTTTGATGTCGAGGCTGGTGCGGGCGTGCTTGAGAAAGGCGCTGCGGCGCTGTTCGGGCCGCAGTTCGCGCCATTCCAGGAGGCGTTGTTGCCAGATGCGGGCACGAGCGGGCGATGACAGGCGCACGCGAGTGGCGGAATCGAGATGCAGGGTGGATTCTTCGGCGTGGGGGCGGAGTTTGTCCCAGTCGAGGCTGACGGTCATGGCATCGTTCAAACGCACGCGCAACGCGGCCTCCTCGGGAACAAACAACCAGGGCAAGGCCAGCGTATGTCCCTTCATGGGCGGCAGTGCGGCGAGCAGCAACGGCGAGCCGCCGCCGATCTGAAAACGCGTCCACGGACGTAGCGTGCTCCAATGTTGCTTTTCCGCGCCTGCGGCCATCCAAGCGGTGGCTGGCACGAGGCGCAGGCACTCGATGAGATACAGCAGCGCGAAAACTGCGAACAGCGTCTGGCCGTCGCTCATGCTTCAGACATCAGGAGGCTGCTGGCGCGCACCGAACAGTTTGCCGAGGATTTTTTTCAATCCGGCCAGCACAGCGACGACCACTAGGATCGCGCCTTTGCCCAGTTTGGCGAAAAACACGCCCAGCTTGGCAAACAGGCCCATTTTCGCCGCCGCAAAGGCCCCGGTGCCGGCAATGAGCGCGGTGAGGCCGTATTTCGCGACTTTGTCGCCTTCACGGAACTCGGCGTAGCGCTCGCCTTCGATGTAGGCAAATCCGGCGAGCATGGCATCCTGCTCGGCGATCATTTTTTCCATCTCCTCAGGCTCGCAGACGAGGGTGACCTCCATCACGCCTTTGCGGCCAAGGAGTCGGGTGTTGTAGTTGATGGAGACGCCGTCGTTGTCGAGTGACTTCAGGCGGGTGCCCCATTCGAGGTTGTTGGTCTTCTCATTGTAACGCGGCGGCACCACCCAGCCGAGGATCTCCAGTTCGGGTAGGCCGTTTTCGCGACGGTATTCATTCCCACTCTGCTGGCCTTCGCGCAGGCTGGCGAGCATTTCGTCGGCATCAATCTTGTCCTTCTCGTCGTCCTTTACATAGCCGGACTCGTCGTATTCAAAGATGACCCAGGGGCCGAGACCTTCGGAGGTGAGCATGCCGAGCTCGCGCTGAGTCGGCGGATTGCCGTACATGGCCATCAGTTTGCGCGTGCCGTCTGCGGTGGTGAAGCGATAGCCCTGCGGGATGGCGATCTGGGCCTTGTCGCCCAAAAGGCCCTTGCCCTGGCGCGTCCAGCCGAGTTTTTCGATGGCGTCGATGCGCTGCTGCACCCGTTGCTTCATTTCCTCCGGCGTGGGTTTTGCCGGTTCGCCGGGAGCCGGTTGCTGGGCGGAGGCGGTGGAAAAAACTGCCAGACAGGCCAGCAGAATGACGCGTGGGATGAATGAGGGGTGCATGCGGCCTGCACTTTGGCGGTAGCGGATGCAGAGCGTCAAGATTTCCTTTTCGCCAGATTCGTGTTTGGCAGCGGCGAGCGCAGGCGGCATGGTTTAGGCGTTCTGCATCCGTCGCCTCATGTCTGAATCCGTCTCTGCCCCTACTCCTGCGCCACGTCGTGGCCCCGGCTGTTTTACCATTTTGGTGCTGACCTTGCTGGCGGCGGTGATCATCGGCGGTTTGGTGTTGTGGAAAGCGGTGGACGCGGGTTTTGGCATGAAATGGCTGGCCGAGCACTTCCAAAAACAGAGCATCACCGAGATGTTTCGTGAGAATGTGAAGCGCATCGCCTCGACCAATGGCGATGTGCTAGAGCTGGCGACGCTGGAGACGGAAGAGACCGTCACAAAGTTTGACACGAAGACGCTCTTTAATGAGACGGTGTACCTCGGCACGACCGTGTCGGAAATCCGCTCGATGGTGGTCTATCGCTATCATTTGAAGCTGTCTGATGAGTGGAACCTCACGGTCGAAAATGGCCGCTGCGTGGTGATCTCGCCGTCGATCCGGCCCTCATTGCCACCGGCGATTCGCACGGACACGATGGAGAAAAAATCCGAGGCGGGCTGGCTGCGCTTCAATGCGGCGGAGAATCTCGCAGCGCTGGAGAAAGGGTTCACGCCACTGCTGGAGCGCCGGGCGGCGGTGCCCAGCAAGATCAGGGCGGTGCGAGAAGCCAGCCGTCAGTCCGTGGCGAAGTTTGTGCAGCAGTGGGTGCTCAAGGAGCAAAAGGAGGTGGAGCAGGGTGGCATCCGCGAGATCGTGGTGGTGTTTCCTGACGAACCAGCGGCGTCAAATGCGGCGGAGGCGCTGAAACTTCCCGCCACGCTGACCCTGGAGGTCAAGGCGCACTGAGCGGACTCAAGGCTGCCTGCCAGCGGGATCGTAGAGCAGCAGGCCGGCGTCGAATTTCACAAAGGCGAGCGCTCCATGCAGGTCGGTGGGCTTGAGGTTGGCGAGGCGGAAGGTCTTGCCCTTCCAGATGCCCTGCCGCCCGACGACGCCGACGATGAGATTGACGGCAGTGGACGCTTTGTCACCGGTCACGACGAATTCCGCGCCGCTCATCGTGGCGCAGACACCGAGGGAGACGATTTCCTGCGCGTTACGCTGGTTGATCACACGTTCGACGGCCTCTTTCTGGCTACCGCCATAGCTGCCCACGGCGAGTCCGCCCATGACGCCGATCAGGCAGATGACCGCGAGCATTTCCAGCAGCGAGTAGCCACGAACAGCCCGGCCGGAGGCGGCAAAAGACTGATGGGCGGCACGGGGGGAGGAGGTCATCGTCAGAAAATCTCGATGCTGCGCCGCTTCGTGCAATCTCTCGTTTTGAATCTTGCGGATTCTGCGGCTAGGACAGGCACCGCGCATGAACAACGCCCTGCTGGATGAACTACCGACCGCTACTCGTGAAATGATCGAGTCTGCGGGCTATCGCGTGGTACGCTGGCAGGCGGCGCGTGAGGTGCTGCGGAACCGGGTCGAGAAAGGACGTGTGACCGGGGAATTGGGTGAATTTTTGGTGCATTGGCTGGCAGTGGGCGTGCTGCTACCGCCAGCGGATGAGATCAGTCTGACATTCAGCGTCACACTGGATCATCTTTGGCTAACAGGTGGCCGTACTGTTCTGGTAGAATCGCCGTTGGAGCGCGCGCTGCTGCATTTGCCCGCGTTACGGCGTTTTTGGGACCAGGAGCTGCGCTTGCGGCATTTTGAGGCGCTGCGTACTAGCGTTCCTGCGGCCTGGATGCTGGATGCGGCAGCGGTGCCGCCGGGCGCGGTGATTCATGGCCTGGGCATCACCGCATGGGAGCAACTGGGAGACGTGCGGGGCCGCGAACTGGTCGTGTGGTGTGGGCAGGCGATCGTGGCGCTGGATTTGCCGCGTGCGCTGGCGGCGCGGAATCACCTTTTGTGCGCTGTTCCAGCCCCTGGGCGGAGAATTACCGCTGAATATCAATGCGATGAGAAAGGGCAGATTGTTTTGCGTTCCATTGCAGCGTCATCTTGACGGCAGTGACGCCTCCGTGCGACACTCTCCCCAGCATTTCCACACACACCATGGCTCGCGGCTCCAACGTCACCCTCTGCTCCTTCTGCGGCAAAAGCCATGCCGAGGTGAAAAAGCTCATCGCCGGGCCGGGCGTGTACATTTGCGACAACTGCATCCACGTTTGTAAAAACATCCTCGACAAGGAGTCGGCGCAGGACGCCGAGGGCGGGCCGTCCCTGCTGGTGCCGCGTCCGGCGGACATCGTCGCCTTGCTCGATCTGCATGTCATCGGCCAGCCGCAGGCGAAAAAGGTGCTCAGCGTCGCGGTGCATAACCACTACAAACGCCTCCTGCATGTGCAGCAGCAAGCCGCACGCAGTGGCAGTGCGCAGCGGAAAGTCGCCGCCACGCTGCCGGATGTGCATGATGTGGAGATCGAAAAGAGCAACGTCCTGCTCCTAGGACCCACCGGTTGCGGCAAGACGCTGCTGGCCAAGACGCTGGCGCGCATCCTGAACGTGCCGTTCAGCATCGCTGACGCCACTACACTCACCGAGGCGGGCTACGTCGGCGAAGACGTGGAAAACATCATCCTGCGGCTGCTACAGGCGGCTGATTACGATGTCTCACGCGCCGAGATGGGCATCGTGTACATTGATGAGATCGACAAGATCGGTCGCAAGACCGAGAACGTCAGCATCACGCGGGATGTCTCCGGCGAGGGCGTGCAGCAGGCGCTGCTAAAAATTATCGAGGGCACCGTGTGCAACGTGCCGCCGCAGGGCGGGCGCAAGCATCCGCAGCAGGAGTACATCCAGGTGAACACGGAAAATATCCTGTTCATCTGCGGCGGGGCCTTCATCGGCCTCGACAAGCTCATGGAGCGCCGCCGTGGCAGCAATACGATGGGTTTTGTCACTCCCCATTCCGGCAAAAAAGAGGAGAAGAAGTATAGCAAGAACGTGGAGCCGGAAGACCTGCTCTCCTTTGGCCTCATTCCTGAATTTATCGGGCGCCTGCCTGTGGCCTGCTCCCTGGAGGCGCTGACCGAGCCGGAACTCATGCGCGTCCTCACCGAGCCGAAGAACGCGCTGATCAAACAGTATTCCAAACTGCTGCACATGGATGGCGTGGAGCTGTCCATCACCCGCGATGCCATGCTGGCCATGGCGAAGGAAGCCGTCACCCGTGGCACCGGCGCACGCGGCCTGCGCAGCATCTTTGAGCGCATCATGCTCGACGTCATGTATGACGTACCCAGCCGCCTAGACATCCGTGGCGTCACCATCAACGAGGGCGTCGTCAAAGGCGAGCGTGCCGCACTGATGCGCAAACGCGTCGAGCGCAAGGCGGCGTGATTTAGCCCAAGGAGTGACGGCATCCTGCCGTCAGCTTGGATTCATGTTACAAAAACCCAGGTGAAAATTCTGCTGGAGCATTCGTGCCAACGCACGCCATAATTGCCGTCATCCGACCATGAGCACTCACACCTCCTCCCGCCGCCATTTCATTCAACTCGCCAGCGCAGCCATTGCCGCCGCTGGTTCGCGTCACGTCATCGCCGCCGATAAGGCTCCTGTATTCAAGATCTCGCTGGCCGAGTGGTCGCTGAACAAGGGCATCTTTGGCAAAGGCGATGCCGAGCGCCATGCGCATCTCGATTTCTGCAAAATCGCCCGCAGCCTCGGCATTGATGGCGTGGAGTATGTGAACCAGATGTTCTTCGACAAAGCTGCCGATGCCGCCTACCTCGCCGACATGAAGCAACGCCAGGATGGCGAGGGTGTGAAGGGCCTGCTCATCATGTGCGACCGCGAGGGCAACCTCGGCGACCCCGACGAGGCCAAACGTGCTAAAACGGTCGAAAATCATCTCAAGTGGCTCGATGCAGCCGCCACGCTGGGCTGCCACAGCATCCGGGTGAATGCCGCCAGCGATCCGAAGCTGAGCTGGGACGAGCAGATGAAGCTCGCCGCCGACGGCCTGCATCGTTTGTGCGTTGAGGGTGAGAAGCGCGGCCAGTTCGTCGTGGTCGAAAACCACGGGGGTCTTTCCAGCAACGGCCTCTGGCTCACCGGTGTCATGCAAGCCGCAGACCATCCTCGTGTTGGCATTCTGCCTGATTTTGGCAATTTCTACACTGACCGCGTCAAAGGTGAGCTGTACAACCCCTACAAGGGCCTGCGCGAGTTCATGCCGTGGGTGAAACAGGGCATGAGTGCCAAGGCCTATGACTGGGACACCGGCGCGGGCAAGTTTTACACCGAAGACCGCCGCGAAGGCCGCGAGATGACGCTCGATTTCCAGCGTCTCATCGACATCGTCGTCAAAGCCGGTTACAACGGCTACATCGGCATCGAATACGAAGGCGAGAAGCACACCGAGATCGAAGGCATCAAGCGCACCAAGCAGGCGCTTGAAGAAATTCGTGCGCTGCTTTGATTTTTCCAACCGCTCACCCACCCAACACCCCGCACGCCATGAACAACGACGACTCCATCTCCCCACCCTCTGAGGAAACCATTCTCTGGAGCGGGCACACCTCCCAGTGGGTTCACTTCTGGTTCTACTTCTTCTGCATTCTGCTGGCCACAGGCATCGCCGTGGCCGCAACCATGTTCGGACTTGCGACGGCCGGCATTGGAGCGCTTGGCTATTTGGCGCTGATCATTCCGGCGGTGATGTGGCTCATGCGCTGGTGGGTCACCAAATGCACTTTTTATGAGCTGACCAGCCAGCGTCTGCGCATTCGCAGCGGCATCCTCAACAAGCGGGTGGACGAGCTGGAACTCTACCGCGTCAAAGATTACAGCATGGAGCAGCCCTTCCTGCTGCGCCTGGTCGGCCTCGGCAACCTCAACATGATTACCTCGGACGCCACCACGCCGAATGTCGCCATACGCGCTATCCCCGGCATTGAGCAAGTGCGTGAAAAACTCCGCACCACTGTCCAGGCCGAGCGTGACCGCAAACGCGTTCGCGAACTCGACGTGGACGGCAACGGCGAAGGTGCGCTGCGATAAGAAACATGGTCAGCGGGATGCGTTGATGATCGCTGATGTTCTTTGCCGCCGCAGGCGCTGGCGGTGCTGCGGGTGGAACCGGTGGCGAAGTGATCTGTTGATAGCTTGGGCTGGTTTCGCCCGTGATATTCGGGCCATGAAAACCGTCCCTTTCTCCCGTCGCCATTTTATTTCCGCCGCTCTCGCTGGTGGCGCTGCCAGCCAGACATCTCTGGTCACCGCTGCGGAGGCCAAGGCGGGGCAGTTCACCGAACCGGCGCATGACATCCCGCTGGCCGAGGATGCGGATGTGATCGTGTGCGGCGCGGGGCCTGCTGGTGTGACGGCGGCGATCACCGCAGCGCGTGCGGGGGCGAAGGTGCGACTGTTTGAATGGCGCGGCTGCCTCGGTGGTGTGTGGACGGCGGGGCTGCTGGGATACTTCCTCGATTTCAACAAGCCGGGCTTTGCCAAGGAACTCCGCGACAAGCTGGATGCTCGTGATGCGCGGGCGAACTCGTCGAGCACGAGCAGCTTCTGCTACGATCCTGAGGCGCTAAAGCTGCTGCTGGAGGAGCTGTGCGTGGAGGCGGGCGTGAAGTTTCAGTATCACACGAAAGTCTCGGCGGCGTTCCGCGAAGGGAGCCGTCTCACCACCATCGTCACGGAGTCCAAATCGGGTCGTCAGGCATGGAAAGCGCCCGTGTTCATCGACACGACAGGCGATGGCGATCTCGGCTATCAGGCGGGCTGTGCGTTTGAGATGGGCATGGCGGAGGACTGCCCCTGCCAGCCAATGTCGCTCAATGCGTTGCTCGTGGTGAAAGACGCGGAGGCGCTCCGTGAGTTCATCCGCTTCGGCACGCCGAAGGAGGGTGAAAATTCCAACGGTGAAAAGAAAGGCCGCATCAAAGACGCGCTGGTCAGCACCGGCCATTACCCTTCTTACGCTGGCCCCGCGATGTGGCATGTGCGGGACAATCTGATCTTTGCGATGATGAATCACGAATACGGCATCAAGGCTTGGGACGCCGCCGAGATCACCGCTGCGACCGTGCGAGCGCGGGCGGAGATGAACAAGATGGTCGCTGGTCTGCGCGGCCTCGGCGGAGCGTGGGAGGGCATTCAAATCGTCGCCACAGCGGAGCAGATCGGCGTGCGCGACGGTCGTCGGGTCAAAGGCCGCTACACCGTGCTGCAGGACGACCTCGCCAAGGGTGCGCGGCATGAGGACGCGGTCACGCGTGTCACCTTCGGCATCGACGTGCATGCCCTGAGTGCCGATCACAATAAAAAGCACGCCATCATGCCGAAGGAGATCAAGATGAAGCCCTACGACATCCCGCTGCGGGCGCTGATCGCGAAGGACGTGGACGGCCTCATGATGGCCGGACGCTGCATTAGCGGCGATTTCATCGCGCATTCGAGCTATCGCGTCACCGGCAATGCCGTCGCGATGGGTGAAGCCGCCGGAGTCACCGCCGCACTCGCCGCGCTGTCGAAACGCCTGCCGCACGATGTCGCATGGAGCGAGAGCAAGGCAAAGCTGAAGGCGATGGGGCAGCGCGTGTAGCTTCGATCACAGCTTTGCCAACGTCGCGGTGAGCAGCTTCCAAAACTTCTGTGTCGAGGAGATGCTGGCGCACTCTTTTTCCGAATGCGCTTCGTGGATGTTCGGGCCGAAGGAGATCATGTCGAGGCTGGGATAGGCGATGGAGATGACACCGCACTCCAGGCCGGCATGGCAGGCACCGACTTTGACCTCATGGCCGAAAAGTTCGTGGTAGAGGCTCCGCATCTTGTCGAGGACGGGCGATTCGGCGCTGGGGCTCCAGCCAGGATAGGGATCGCCGTGACGGACTTGGGCACCGATGAGTTCAAATGGTGCGCCGAATGCATTGGCGACATCCCGCTTGCTCGATTCCACCGAGCTGCGTTGCAGGCTGCTCCATTCGGCCTCGCCGTGACCGAGCTTGATGGTGGAGAAGTTTGACGAAGCCTCCACCAATCCTGGCACGACAGGACTCATGCGATAGACGCCGTTCACGACGGCCTGGATGGCGAGAACGAGTGATTTCTGATCTGCGGCAGACATCGTCGAAATGCTGTTGCCTTCGATGGAAACAGGTGCGGTGGTGATGTTCAGTTCCGGTTCGATCAGGCGAAACTCTTCACAGATGCCGTCTGCTTCACGTTGGAAAGCCTCGTCGAACCGCTCCTGATCCATAATGACGACCTGTGCCACGCATTGCGCGGGAATCGCATTGCGAGCACTGCCGCCGCGCATCGTCGCGAGGGCTACGGTGTCCTCGCCACAGGCGTAGAGGATGCGCGCCATGAGTTTGACCGCATTGGCGCGGCCTTCGTGAATTTGCAGCCCGGAATGCCCGCCGCGCAGGCCGGTGATGTGGATCGCGACGACGTTCTCAGGCCCATGCGCTGCTTCGGTGTATTCGTAGCTCACGAGCGTGTCGATACCGCCCGCACAGCCGATGGTGAAGGTGTCGTCCTCCTCGGAATCGAGATTGAGCATCGTTTTTCCCGTGAGCAGGCCGGGTTGCAGTCCCAAAGCACCGCCCATGCCCTGTTCTTCATCCAGCGTGAACAGCGCCTCGATCGGCGGATGCGGCAGATCCTTCGACGCCAGCACCGCCATGATCGCCGCCACGCCGAGGCCGTTGTCCGCGCCGAGCGTGGTGCCGCGTGCGCGCACCCAGTCGCCATCGACCCACATCTCGATGCCCTGCTTGTCGAAATCAAAGTTCAGCCCATCCGCCGCCTTATGCACCATGTCCAGATGCGCCTGCATGATCACTGCCGGACGGTCCTGTCGGTCCGCCGTCG